>JAKEHZ010000280.1 GCA_022614735.1 Acidobacteriota bacterium
CCAAAAGTGTTCACGATACGCCGGAATCGCTTTCTCGCGATCTTCGTGATCAAGTGTTCACGATGACCGGAATGGGTGTTCACGATAGACCGGAAAACGCAATAATAATATTGCTGCGCTAACGATATTCGATGCGTTCACCTCCCTGGCGCTGAGCGTCGCGGAGTACGTCGAGAGAGGGGAATTATGTCCAGGTCGATGTACTGCGTTACAACTGTTGTATCCATCTGCATAACTTCGTTCGCATTGACCGCGCAGGCGCAACAGCCTTTCCGCATGCCAGACAAGCAAGTCCAATCACAGCTCAATCGCCTGGCGAGCGCCACAAAAAGGTATCGCAACGCTATGAACGATGCCCTGGGGAAGTCTTCGTCAATCCAGGGTGGCAGCGATGAAAGGGCTATGCAAAACGTCGAGAACCTCGAATCTTCCACCACTCGGCTCAAGGAACAATTCGAGAACAAGCGAGTGACATCGACAACCGTGCAGGATGTGATACGCAACGCGTCTAATGTCAACAGCTACATGACAAGAAATTTCGGGCGCTCACGCGCTGACGAAGAATGGGCCGAGGTCAAAAAAAACCTTGAAACTCTGGCTCAATCCTATAATGTGAGGTGGCAGGGTAGCTATCTCTCATCCCGCCCATATCGTATGACCAATGGTCAAGTTAGTAGTTTGCTCGAACGAATCAAGACCGACGCCGAACAGTATCGTAAAGATATGAAGACGCTGTTCCCAATAGAGCGCTCGGTCGACCGTCAGACCAGAGATAGTATCAATAGGGCTATTAGAAATATTATCGATAGATCGTCTCGCATGAGAGGACGTCTTAATGATGACGATGGCGGCGCCGGGCAGTTGAATGAATTAATGCGGAGCGGAGTGACGATAGATCGTTTTATGCAGAGGAATCGTTTAACAGGTCAAGTCCAGGCCGACTGGTCGAGAATTCGCCGCAACCTTTCCGATTTAGCAAGGGGTTATAAAGTTTCATTGCAGTCTTATCGTTCCTGAACTCGGCCTCCAGCGCTTGTCAGGATCGCGACGTGCAATTTATTCTTCACCCTCACTGCAGCGGGGTTTCCAAGCTTTAGATTCGAATCATAATCTAGGAGTAATTATGACAAAGCATTCTCGGTTGCGAGGCCGGCTACTATTATCCCTGTGTTTCACTCTCGCATTTGCAAATCTTCTCTCTATCTCATCGGCAAGTGCGCAACAGAGACGCCCTTCGACGCACAACTCGCCAACGACAGCACAAAATTCCGGCAAAAAAGTCCGTCTGGTCGTCGGTATCGTGATCGATCAGTTCCGCTATGATTATCTGGCGAGATTCGAAGACCTTTTCGTTGATGGCGGATTCAAACGCCTGCTCAATCATGGCGCGGTCTTCGCAAACGCAAACTATGTTCATACGCCGACTTACACTGCGTGTGGCCATGCGACTTTTATGAGCGGAGCGACGCCCGCTCTCAACGGCATCATCGGCAACGAATGGTTCGAGCGTGAGACGAGCAAGCGCGTGACAAGCGTTTCAGACGATTCGGTCAAATTGCTCGGCGGACGTGAAGGGGTGAGTGGAATGTCTCCTTCAAGGCTGCTCGGCTCGACTATCGGCGACGAGCTAAAGCTTGCCAGCATCGGGCAATCAAAAGTTGTCGGCATTTCGCTCAAAGACCGCTCGGCAATACTACCTGCTGGCAAGCGGCCGAATGCGGCCTACTGGTACGATGCAAACACCGGCAATCTGGTTTCGAGCACATACTATTTCAATGATATGCCTGCATGGGCGAAGAAGTTCAACCACGAACAACGACCTGACCGCTTCTTCGGCAAACGATGGGAGAAGCTATTGCCGGAACCTGCATATCAGCGTTCGACCGCAGATGATGCGTCTTATGAAAAAGGAACGTTAGGCAACAAGTTTCCATACACCATCACGGGCGGCGAAGAATCTCCCGGACCGCGTTTTTACACCCAGTTCGAATCCACTCCATTTGCCAACGACTATCTGGTTGATTTCGCTAAGGCCGCGATTGAAAACGAGAAGCTTGGGACAGATGACAATACTGACCTGCTGACAATCAGTTTTTCATCGAATGACCTGATAGGTCACGCTTACGGTCCTTATAGCCAGGAGGTACAAGACGTGACGCTAAGGACGGACCGCTTGCTTGCCGAATTCGTCAATTACCTCGACCTGAAAATCGGTCTTGATCGTGTGATCATCGCTCTCACTGCAGACCACGGCGTCGCGCCCGTGCCCGAGCAGGTGCGCGAGCCTGGTTATGGGGGGAGAGTGGACCCGAAGGCTGTAACAGAGGCAATAGAGGCAACGCTCGATCAGCGATTTGAAAACGAAAAATGGGTCCTCTCCTTCGTTAACGGCAACGTTTATCTCGATGAATCAGCGATCGAAAAACGCAAGATAGCCGCTGAAGAAGTTGAGCGAGTGGCCTGCAAGGCAGTAATGAAAATCCCGGGCATCGACAGCTGTTTTACACGTTCGCAACTTGTCTCGGGAGGTTTGCCCCCGACGATGATTGCACGCAGCGTGGCAAACGGGTTCCATCCGAAACGCAACGGCAATCTTGTCATTGTGCCTCAGCCTTTCTATTTTTTCGGAGAAGGCCTGGCAACAACTCATGGCTCACCCTACAGCTATGACACGCACGTACCGGTGATCTTCTTTGGCTCGAGGATTGCCCCGGGAGTTTATTACAACGCTTGCAGTCCTGCCGATATAGCTCCGACGCTTGCTGCACTGCTCAAGATCGAAACGCCGAGCAACAGCACTGGACGGATTTTGAGTGAGGCGATCAAAATGAGAAATTAAAAGGCAAAAGGCAAAAGGCAAAAATAAAGAAGTAAGTTCTCATAAAAATCAAATGGTCGGATCTTACTTCTTTATTTTTGCCTTTTGCCTTTTGCCTTTTGATTTCTTTTTACTCTGCCGGCTCTTCATCGTCCTCATCTTCCATCCCGCCCTTGCCGCGGTTCGGCCTTTTGATCCCGAACTTATCCAACCGATACTGCATCGTTCGGAAAGACAAGCCCAGCAGCTTCGCCGCGCGTGTGATGTTCCAGCCTGTCTGCTCCATTGCCTGGATGATCAATGATTTTTCCAGCTCTTCAAACGAGATGCCTTCCGGCGGAAGTTTGAAACCGCCCGCGCCTTCAGACTGCGCGGCGGACCTGATCTCGACCGGCAAATCTTCGACTGTTAACTCATCCCCTTCAGCCAACAGCAATGCGCGTTCGATTGCCGATTCCAGCTGGCGTACGTTGCCGGGCCACGAATACTCCATGATCATCTTCTTCGCTTCCGGGGAGATTTTCATCGGGTGCGCAAGGTTCTGGCTGTGTTTGTAGAGGAAGTAATCCATCAGCACCTGAAGATCATCGCGGCGCTGTCGCAGGGGTGGAATGTTAATCGGGATGACGTTCAGGCGGTAATACAAATCTTCCCGGAAACGACCGTCTTTAACCATCGCTTCGAGGTCACGATTTGTAGCAGCAAGCACACGGACGTCAACTTTGATCGGCTTCGTCCCGCCGACGCGCATAACCTCTTTCTCTTGCAGCGCGCGGAGTAGCTTGGCCTGCATGCTGATGTTGACTTCGCCGATCTCATCGAGAAATAGCGTGCCTTTATCGGCAATCTCAAACAACCCCTTCTTTTCGCTGACCGCTCCGGTGAATGATCCCTTCTCGTGACCGAAGAGTTCCGATTCAAGCAGGTTTTCGTTGATGGCTGCGCAGTTGACGGCCTGGAAACGTTCGCTGACCCGCGGGCTGGCTTTATGAATCGCACGGGCTATGCGCTCTTTGCCCGTGCCCGATTCGCCGCGAATCAAAACGGTTGAACTCGAGATCGCGACTTTGACGATCATCTTCTTGACACGTTCCATCGCATCCGATGCGCCGACGATCTCTTCTTCGACAGCCTTCATCTGCGAAACCGCCCTGGTAATCACCTCGAGCAGTTTTGCCCGATCGAGCGGTTTCTCGAGATAATCGAATGCTCCGCCGCGGAGCGCCTCTTTCACCGAATCTATCGAGCCATGCGCAGTCATCAGGATCACTGGCGTCGAACTGTCGATCTGTGAAAGCTCATTGAGCAGTTGGATGCCGTCCATCCCACCCATCTTCAGATCAGTTAGCACCAGGTCGAAGCGGTCATTTTTAAATAACCGCAAAGCCTCCTGACCAGAGCTGGCAGGCTTGACGTCATAAAGCTGTGCGCCCGTATCATCGCGTTCACTGGAAAGTATCAAATGTAAAATGTCACGCTGGTTCTTCTCATCATCAACGACAAGGATTTTCCTCGGAGCCATCATATTCTCCATTGTGGATCGCGGAGTGGGATTGTGGATTTTCAGAAGTCGAATTGCAGAATGCTCATTTCACGGGAGAAGATAGCGATTATTCCGGCAATCTGCAATCTAATTGGGGTCGCGCGGCAAAGTAACTATAAACGTCGTGCCTTTGTTGAGTTCACTCCTCACCAGGATCTGACCGCCGTGTTCCTCGATGATTTTTTTCGTCAGCGGCAAACCCAGTCCAATCCCGGTCTCCTTGGTTGAGTAATAAGGTTCAAAAATCTGTTCGTAAACTTCGGGTGCTATTCCTATGCCGGTGTCGGTGAACTCGATCTCGACCATAGATGAATTTGGGCTCAGGGTGATGTCCAACGTCCCGCCTTCAGGCATCGCCTGAACAGCGTTGATCATGAGGTTGGAAAAACATGTTTTCAGCAATTCTGCATCAGCGCGCAGCTTCGCATCCCCATGGCCGTTTTGATGAATATCGATCTTAACTCTCTGCTGTTCCGATTGCGCGCTGACCAGCGCGCGGACTTCTTCAATCAAAGAGCGAGCGTCTATATCGCGAAGCTTGAGTTTTGCCGGGCGCCCATAGCTTAAAAAGTCGCTGACCAGCCGGTTGAGACGCGCCAGCTCATCTTTGATCGTCGTCAGAATGTGCGTGTACTCGGTGCGCGGGCTATCGGCCTGTGGCGCGTACCTCTCGCGCAAGTGGTCAATCGAAAGATTGATGAAGTTGAGCGGGTTGCGGATCTCGTGCGCAATACCGGAAGCCAGACGTCCCACCATAACCGAACGCTCAGCGCGTTGCAGTTGCTCTTCCAGATCGCGGTTCCGGCGCAATCCGGCAAGCATCTCGTTGAAGGTGCTGGTGAGAGTGCTGACCTCGTCGGGACCGCTGACGGGTACTTTGAACCCGAGATCGCCTGCCGCGACACGCCGCGCCGCCTGGCTAAGCTCAGTGATCGGGCGCGTCAACCTTTTGCTGAAAGCAAAGATGAGCGCAACCAACAACAATCCCAACAATCCAATTGCAATCAATCGATAACGCGCAGCAGCATCAATGACTTGATTCAAACGCTGCATCGAGACGACGATGATGACAGTGCGTTTGGTCTTCTCCGTCTCTAAAGAGAACGGTATTTTCCGATCTCGCTCATCGTTGTCGGCATCCGTAGTGAGATCGTCCGGCCGAAACGTTGGAAGATTGATGATCTCTGCATCGGCCGGCTGCTTGATATCTTCGGGGTCTGTGCTATCGGAGATTTCATTCGTCACCATATCGATAACGAGAATACGCCGAATAATGCTCTCCGAATTGACAGGTAGGGTGCCGCCATGCTTGGGATCAAGGAGGTCAACGAGATATTCCCCTTCCGAGAGTGAACGGAGGGCTATCTCGGCGGCTTTACCAGTCGCTTGAACATATTCCGCCACCTGCTGGGTGATGAGCCTCTCTGACCGCTGATTGATCAGATAGAGCGTGATAGTCGTGATGACAAGCATTCCAGCAATGAATGACATCAGCTGCGCGCGGAAGCTTGAAAATGTTTTGAACAATCCATCGACCATTATCTATCGTGATCCAAGCTCGTCGAGCATTCGCCGCGCTTTTTCCTGAACGTTGCGGTCGGCCTTCGCGCGAGAATGGTTGACTGGTCGTCCGATGATATCCTGAAGCTGGCGGCGCGCATCTTCTTTCCGTTTCGCATCCTGATAAGCCCGCGCCAACACGAATTTCATCTCCAGGTTGTCCGGCGCTATTCCCACCCCCTGCTCGAGTCTGGAGATTGAACGCTGCAGATTGCCGCCGAAGAGGCGCGGCAGTTCGCGATCCATTTCGCCCAACGCATGATAAGCGCCGCCGTTTTGATAGCGGTCATTGAGACGCAGCACGGTCTCCATCTCGGCGCGAATCTTTTTAACCGTCCGCAAGGCCTTGAATACGCCTTTCTGTTCGGCATAGCCTCCATAATTTACTGCCAGCCAGAAGTGCCCTTCAACCGCATCCGGTAGTTGCGCCGTGGCGCGTTCTCCTACATCAATTCCACGTTCGAAGTAACGAAGTTTATCAGCTTTCGCAACGTTGTCGCCCACAAAATAGCAGGCTCGCGCGACGCGCCATAACCACTGGTAGTTATTGCCATCGCTCGAGAGAGCCTTCTCAGCAATCTCGAGTGATTGCTTGTCGCGCTCATTGTCTTCACCGAAGGTCATCAGAGAGTCAACTTCGTGAAATGGATTGACACTGGCCGCAGCCGATGAGGCATTGCCCGCGCGCGATTTCGACTGTGAGAGAGCGGGCGAATAGGAAAATCCGAGGAGAATGATTAGAATAAATACTTTTTGCATCACAGAAAAACTAACAACCTGAATACAGTTTCGCAAGGGAGAGCGATGACGGGAAGAAGGGAAAACGGAACAAACGGAAATAACGGAACAAACGGAAAAATCCTGAAGAATTTCCGTTTGTTCCGTTATTTCCGTTTGTTCCGTTTTCCCTCTTAATTTGCCAAATTACAACACATCGTTAAAAATAGCTTTTTCTCTTGCAAAGGAAAAAGAGTGCATGAACAAGTTCTATGTTACGACACCGATTTATTACGTTAACTCGCACCCGCATCTCGGTCATCTGTACACGACGCTGATTGCGGACACGGTGGCGCGGTACAAACGTCAGCGTGGCTTCGACACATTTTATTTGACGGGCACGGATGAGCACGGGGTGAATATCGAGCGAGCAGCTGAAAATGCCGGTTTACCGGTGAAGCAGCACGTTGATGGCATCGTCAATGAGTTCAAGACTGCGTTCTCATCATACGAGTTCACCAACGATCACTGGGTCCGCACGACAGACGATTATCATAAGCGTGGCGTGCGTCAATTGTGGCAACGCATGAAAGAAAACGGCTACATTTATAAGGGCAAGTACGAAGGGTGGTACTGCAGCAACTGTAACGAGTTTTACTTGGAGGCCGAAGCCGGCGCGGCCCCTGACGGCACACTTAACTGCCCCGTTCACGAGCGCCCACTGGATCGCATCGCAGAAGAGAGCTATTTCTTCAAGCTTTCCGCCTTTCAAAACAGACTGCTCGAACTTTACGAAACAAACCCGAATTTCATCCGCCCCGAATCGCGGCGCAACGAGGTAATGAGCTTTGTTCGCGGAGGTTTGAATGATCAATCGATCAGCCGCGTTTCGGTTAAATGGGGCATTCCAGTGCCCGACGATCCGGAGCACACGATCTATGTTTGGTTCGATGCGCTTTCTAACTACATTACCGCGATCGGCTACGGCAATGATCAGTTCGGAGGCGAAGAGCATTACAAGAAATACTGGCCGGCAGATCTGCAGCTGGTCGGCAAGGACATTCTGCGATTCCACACCGTCTATTGGCCTGCGTTCTTGATGGCCGCGGGGCTGGAACTGCCCAGGACGGTCTTCGCGCATGGGATGTGGTTGTCGGGCGGGCGCAAGATGTCGAAGACGCTCGGCAACGTGATTGATCTCGCTGTGTTGCAAAAATATTTCCAGACTGATGCCGTGCGTTATTTCTGTCTGCGTGAAATGGTCTTCGGGCAGGACGGCGATTTCACTTATGAGGCTCTGCTCGACCGGGTGAATGCCGATCTGGCAAGCGGTCTGGGCAATCTCGCAAGTCGCACGTTGACGATGGTCAAAAACTACTGCGACGGCGAGATCCCCGCGCCCGGAGAGGCAAATGCCGAGCTGAAGGATCACGCTAATGAAGTGCGCGAAGCTGTCGCTCAGGCCTTTGCAGTGTTCGACCGCGAGTTCGATCAGTACAACTTCAGCCGGGGCCTGGAAGCTGCCTGGAGCGCTATGGCACGCGTGGATAAATTCATCTCTGACGCAAAACCGTGGGATTTAGCAAAACAGCCCAACGGGCGTGAAGCGCTCAATCTGGTCCTGCACACTGCCAGTGAAACATTGCGCCATCTGGCCGTGTTGCTCGTCCCCGTGCTGCCCGTATCTACTCAGGCTATCTGGGAGCAGTTGGGCGAGAGCGGCCAGGTCAGCGAGGTCGCGCCCGCGACTCTCAAATGGGGCGGATCAAGTTTGCGCGGCGCAGGTGCTCGAATCGGCGAGATCAAACCTATTTTCCCCAGACTGGAGAAGAAGAAGATTATGGACGAAATCAAACAAGATGAATCCGCAAGCCAGGCCGCAAGATCAGCGGAAAATGCACCGATTGTTGAGGCAGCTCCGGGAATTGCCTACATCAATATTGAAGACTTCACCAGGGTCGAGCTGCGGGTCGGCGAAATCAAGACCGCCGCGCCTGTGCCGAAAGCCGATAAGCTCTTGTGCTTCACGGTTGACGTAGGTGAACCGCAACCGCGTCAAATACTGGCCGGCATTGCCCAGTACTATGAACCGGAGAAACTGATCGGCCGCAAAGTGATCGTCGTGACCAACCTTGCGCCGAGGAAATTGCGAGGTCTCGAATCGCAGGGAATGATCCTGGCAGCTTCGATCGGTGAGGAGGGAAGGCCTGTGCTCGCGGGGTTTTTGGAAGAAGTGCCCAATGGGGCGAAATTGAAATGAAGAGAGAATACGAAACAAACGAAAATAACGAAACAAACGAAAAAGAAAACCGCCAAGACGCCAAGAGCGCCAAGAAAGGCAGAAAACCTTGGCGTCCTTGGCGTCCTTGGCGTCTTGGCGGTTTTCTTTTTCGTTTGTTTCGTTATTTTCGTTTGTTTCGTATTCTCTCTTCTTCGTCTGCATAAACCATGTTCATAGATTCTCATACACATCTCGATGTACCGCATTACGACGCAGACCGCGATCAAGTCATTAACCGCGCTCGCGAAGCCGGTGTCGATACTATGCTGGAAATCTGTGGCAGCGATATCGCCGCAGGATCGCTCGATGTTGGAATGAAACTGGCTGAAGATCATCCGTTCATCTACGCCGCCGTTGGCGTGCACCCGCACGAAGCGAGGTTGTATGACGAAGCCCTTGAACAGAGACTGCTCGAGATGAGTAGACACGAGAAGGTCATCGGCTGGGGAGAGATCGGGCTTGATTACTACTACGACAACAGCCCTCGTGACGTGCAGCGCCAGGTCTTCCGCAGGCAATTGGAACTGGGGCGCGAATGCAGGTTGCCTGTCATCATCCACACACGAGATGCCGAAGAGGACACTATCGAGATCCTACGTGAAGGATGGTCCGGGACAGGCGGCATCATTCATTGCTTTACCGGTACACAGATGCTCGCTGATGCGGCAATCGAGATGGGCCTTCACATTTCCTTTTCAGGTGTGTTGACCTTCAAAAATTCGGAAGAACTGCGCAATGTTGCGAGGACGGTGCCAATGGAAAAACTTCTGATCGAAACCGATTGCCCATATCTCGCTCCAGTGCCCTATCGCGGCAAGCGAAATGAACCGGCCTTTGTCAAAGAGACCGCCGCCAAGTTGGCGGAGATCAAAGGCACAAGTATCGAGGAGATCGCGCTCATCACGAGCGCCAATTTCAAGCGGCTTTTCAAATTGCAATAAATTTCGCTGCATTGACATTGCTCAGGTATGAGGGTACAACTTTGCGCTTACCTGGCCCTTGTCTAGGAAGAACAGATGAACAAAAGCTGGTCAACAACCTGATATTTTTACCTGATAGTGTGGTCGTGATACTTATTTGATCAATCTTACAAGTGCAGGCAATACTTTTATTCTAGTTTGCAGAGGGGAGACGTAGAATTGAACCTCATATCCGTGTCTGCTCCCAGCGAGTAAGTGCGGGAGAAGTTTATTCTTGTCTATGAAAATGGCTGGGTTTGTGAATTATGGCGCAGCAAAACACATTCGATATCGTATCAAAAATCGATCACGCTGAAGTCGTCAACTCCATCAATCAGGCGATGAAGGAAGTCCAGACGCGGTTCGACTTTAAAGGCAGCAAAAGCAATATTGAGATTGAAGGCAAGGACGCGATCATTCTGACTTCGGATGATGAATTCAAGCTGAAAAGCTTGAATGACATTCTACAAACGAGGCTGGTCAAACGCGGCGTTCCGCTCAAAGGTTTGACATACGAAAAAGTCGAACAGGCACTGGGTGGGACGGTGCGCCAGCGCATCAGCCTGCAACAGGGCATACCGCAGGAAAAAGCCAGGGAGATCGTCAAATTCATCAAAGAGACGAAACTCAAAGTGCAGTCTTCGATCCAGGGCGATTTCGTGCGCGTCAGCGGAAAAGATCGCGATACGTTACAGGCAGTCATCGCCGCCCTACGCGAGCAGGATTTCAAAATTGACATGGAATTTACGAATTACCGATCGAACTAAAGAAGTCGGGAGACAATGGCAAATATTCTTTCAGCATCTTCCTCGAGCGAGGCACAGACAACCGCCGAACGAATCTTCCGTCTGATCCGGAGCGAGATGATAGCGGTCGAGGAAGAGTTCGAGCGTCAAGTGCGCACTAATATTCAGATTATCGCCCATATCGGGCGTTATCTACATCAAACCGGCGGCAAGCGAGTCCGTCCCGCGCTCTTGATCCTCTCAGCAAAAATTTTCAGCGAAGAAATTGATCAATCCATAATCGGAATGGCCACGGTGATGGAGTTTCTCCATACGGCCACGCTGGTCCACGACGACATAATTGATGGAGCCGAGATGCGGCGCGGCCGTCAGGCTGTCTCCACGCAGTGGGGTAATAACACTGCTGTACTGATGGGCGACTGGCTCTATATGACAGCTTATGAAAGAGCGCTGCAACAACGTAATCTTGACATCCTCGATGCTCTTACCGAAACAACGCGCAAGATGACCGAGGGCGAATTGATTCAGCTGACCCTCATCGGCAATATGCGGCTCACTGAAGAGCAGCATCTGGAAATCGTGAGCCGCAAAACCGGGTACCTTTTCAGCGCAAGCTGCCGCGTCGGCGCAATTATGCGCGGGGCTGATGAGGAACAGCGCCAAGCGCTCGCCGACTATGGCCTCAATCTCGGCATCGCCTTCCAACTGGTCGATGACCTGCTGGATTTCACATCCGACAGCACCAAACTTGGCAAACCTGTGCTCAGCGATCTGCGCGAAGGTAAGGTTACACTTCCACTGATCCGCCTCCTAAAAAACCACCCGGACTGCGCTCCGACCGTCCGCGCGGCTATGGAAGAGTCCCCCGGAGAAACAAAGCGCGCTGAAGAGGTCTTGGCTTTGCTAGCCGAATATGGTGAACTAGAGCGGGCTCGCGATGAGGCCTACCTCTATGCAGCCCGCGCGCAGGAAGCATTGAATATTTTCTCTGAGAACAAGTACCGGCGCGCATTGACTGATATTGCTCAATTCATTGTCGAGCGTGATAGATAAGAATGATAGACGACACCGCAATTGCTGCGCTTCAGAGGTCGCTTAGTGAGAACCGCGAGGCGAAGCGCAAGATTCAGACAAGGCTGGCCGAACTAGAAGCTGAAGCCGAGATGCTCCGCTCGCAGCTGACGACCTTTAATGCGATTATCGGGCAGACCGAACTTGCACTGCGCCGTGTCCTTTTTCCAGACGAGTCTCATGAAACCGATCGTTTGCCTTTCACTTCTCGGGCCGGCCGACCTTCCGGTCATCGAAGCAGCAATTATGACCCGTCTGAACTTCGAGCCTCTGAAGCCGAGATTGAGGCTGAGGTTGCAAAAATCGAGCAGACCGAGAAATCGAGCAACATCCGATTCAACGACTTCCGCATTCCCCAGGCAGCTACAATAGTTTTACGCGAAGCCAACAGGCCGCTTCACGTCAGCGAGATTTACCGCCGGCTGGCCGATGGCGGTTTTGAATTCCGCGGTCAGCATCAACTGATCACGCTCGCTGTATCTTTGAGCCGCAGTAAACGCTTCCGCAAGGTTGCTCCCGGAACATTTGAGATCGATCCCGACTATCGGGCCGGCCAGGTGGCCTGAAGATCGAATGATCGGAAGTCTCAGGAGAAAACGGAACAAACGGAAATAACGGAACAAACGGAAGTTTATAAAATTTTCCGTTTGTTCCGTTATTTCCGTTTGTTCCGTTTTCTCTTCTTTGACTTATGTTCAAAAACCAAATACGTAATCAGACAGGGCCTTTTGAAATAGAGGTCAAGCTGCGATGTGACAATATTGAGTTTCTCACACGGGCCGGATTGATATTAGATCTCGAGACCGCGCGACACTTCGAAGACAACTGGCTGCTCGATACTCCCGACCAGCAATTAGGCTTGAAAGCATCGATCCTGCGCGTGCGTTCAGCGCAGGGCACAGGTTCGATGACACTCAAAGAAAGATCAGCGCCTGATGCGCCCGTGACACAGTTTAAACAGCGCGTCGAAATCGAGACGGGACTCAACGACCCCGAAAGCGCGATCGAGATTTTTGAACGTCTCGGTTATCGCAAATGGTTCCGCTATCAGAAATATCGAACTGTTTACCGCGCGAGATTGGCCCAGGGAAAATCACTGCACGTGATGTTCGACGAAACTCCACTCGGCAATTTCATCGAGCTTGAAGGCGAGGAAGAAGATATTGCCGAGGCAGTCAGAATGCTCGGCGTGACCTCCGCCGATTACATTCTTGAGAGCTACCTTGCGCTTCAAGCCGAGCATTGCCGGAGACAGGGAAAGCAACTTGAAGATATGGTGTTTCTTTCGTAAGGAAGAGCGGGCCGATGTTCTAATATGAAAGCAATAATCTTGGCGGCAGGTTTCGGTACCAGGCTCTGGCCGTTGACGATTGGGCGGACCAAGCCGGCCATCCCATTTCTCAATCGCCCGCTCATCAACTATACGATTGACTACCTGCGCAATTATGGCGTTGAAGAATTGATCATCAATCTTCATCACGAACCGCATTCCGTGATTGAACAGATCGGCGATGGGTCGCGCTATGGAGTAAAGATCACCTATTCGATCGAAGAGCCGGAGATCCTTGGCACATCGGGCGCGCTCGATCGTGTGCGACATTTGCTTGAAGACGGAACTTTCGTCGTGATCAACGGCAAGATCATTACTGACATCGATCTCAACTCGTCTCTTGAAACTCATCACAAAAGCAACGCTCTGGCAACGCTCGTCCTCCGGCCAAACCCCGAACGCAAACGTTTCAGCGAAGTGAAAATTACCGAAGATGGACGCATTTCAGAGTTCGCCGGCTTCCCTGAGCTTGTCGACCCACCATCTTCAATCCGCAATCGGCCTCCAGAATTGGCCGCAATCCGCAATCCAGTATCTCCCTTGATGTTCACCGGCATTCACATTATGGAGCCTGCCATCTTCGACTATATCCCGCGTGGCCGATTCTCAGATTCAGTGCGAGATGTCTATCCGAAGGCTATGGCCGACGGCCAAATGATAGCAGCGCACATTGCCGAAGGATCGTGGTACGAACTGAGCACGCTCGAGCGATATCTCACCATTAGCCTTGAGTTTTTGCAGCGTGGAGGGCACGACAAGGCGTCAACTGTGATGATGGATGAAGGCTGCGAAATCGAAAGCGGTGCAATCGTTGAGCGATCTATCTTGTGGAAAGGCGTCCGTGTCGAACGAGGAGCGAAATTGACTGATTGTATCGTTGGTGACGATGTGGTCATCCCCGCCTTCGCGAATTTTCATCGTGCTGCAATTGTTAGCGCCGACCTGGCTGCTGGAAGCGAACGCCCGGAAAAAGCGATGCCTGGTGAAGTAATTGGCAAAAACCTTGTCGTGCATTTCGGGGGATGATACCATCCGCCATTAGAATTTTGAGTCTGACGATTTAGATCTTGATAAAGATTCGCTACTAACCCCCTATCTGCACCCGTTTACCTTCGAGCAATGGTCGTGACCGCGGATCAAACATCTCGCCCCGCCAGACACAGGCGTTTGTGAATATGAGTATCCAAAACCCCAACAAAGTTATGCAAACTGGTGCTGCCATGAAGCTTACCGGTGGCTTAAGTGAAAAGAGGATCGTTAAATACACGGCGCGCTACTTCGGTATCCCGATTAAAGACGTGCGTCTACAGGCGCTCACTCCCGACGCATCGACGCGCACGTATTACCGCGTTGCGGCAGCAACAAAACCCGATGAGACTTTCATCATCAGCCTCTACGCTTCGCCCTTCAACCCCCAGGATAATTCGTACCTCGATGTGACGCGATTGTTCGAAACTGCCGGATTACCTGTCCCGAAAGTGATTGATGTTGCGGGAACAGATGGAATCATCCTGCAGGAAGATCTGGGAGATTGTAGTCTGACAAAATGGCTGAATGATTCGAGTGAGGCAGGAGATCCAGCGAGGACAGAAGTAATGTTACATCGCGCAATCGATTTGATTGCGCAGATCCAGGCGGCGACGGAATTGGCTTATGAGATGAAATCAGTCGCTAGCCGTCTCGCATTCGACGAAGACAAACTATCATGGGAGGCGAACTACTTCTTCGATCATTTCTTCGGCAGCTTGAATCAAAAACAGTTTGCGCACCGGCAGGAGCAGGCGATCAGAAGCGATCTCCAATCGATCGCAGCAGAACTGGCGTCCCGCCCGTGGACCCTGACACATCGTGATTATCACGGGATGAATCTGATGATTGACGGTCGCGATCAATTGAGGATTATTGATCATCAAGACGCGCGCATGGGTCCGGCGACTTATGACCTTGTCCCATTGCTCGTCGAACGAAGATTGCTGCCAGCGGATGAAACCTGGATTGAAGGGCATCAAGATTATTTTCTGCAAGCCCGCAAAAAACTCGGGTTGCCGCCGATCGAGGTGAACGAGCTTCGATATGAGTTTAATTTAATGACTGTGCAAAGGCTGTTGAAGGCGACCGGGACATTCTCTTATCAAACTGCCGTTGTCGGAAGAGGCGAGGTCTATGAAAAATATATTGCGCCTGGCATCGCGTCGGTGTTGCGAGCGATGAAGCAGCAGGGAATGAAGGAATATCCAGCCCTGCGCGAGGCGCTTGAAAATTATTAGCCCTTAAACAGATGCTAGATGCTAGATGCTAGATGCTAGGATGCTCACCTAGCATCTAGCATCTAGCATCTAGCATCTAGCATCTAGCATCTGTTGGATGAGCCAAACCATTATTGCAAAACTTAATTTGTAGTTTACACTCGAACTATGAAACAGACATACATCTCTGAGATACCGAAACATCTCGGTGGAGAGATTACAATCAAAGGCTGGCTTTACAATAAACGTTCGAGCGGCAAGCTCGGATTTTTGGAGATCCGCGATGGCTCGGGGATCATTCAGGGCATCGCTTCGAAGAAGGATGTCAGCGAGCAATGCTGGAGTGATTGCGAGCGCGTGACCCAGGAATCCTCAGTCATCATTATCGGAGTTCCCCGCGAGCACCCGAAGCGTCCGGGGGTATACGAACTCGACATCAAAGACATGCAGATTGTGCAAGTGGCGCACGAATATCCGATCACACCGAAAGAACACGGCGTTGAGTTCCTTATGGATAATCGCCACCTCTGGCTGCGCTCACGACGGCAGCACGCGATCCTGCGCGTGCGGCACGAAATCATCCGAGCCGTGCGCGACTTCTTCGACAACAATGGTTTTATCTTGTGTGACACGCCGATCTTCACTCCTGCCGCATGTGAGGGCACGTCCACGCTCTTTGAGGTTCAATACTTCGACGATAAAGCTTATTTGGCGCAATCGGGCCAGCTTTATAATGAAGCGACGGCGGCGGCATTTGGCAAGGTGTATTGTTTTGGGCCGACATTTCGCGCTGAAAAATCGAAGACGCGTCGACACCTGACAGAGTTCTGGATGGTCGAGCCGGAAGTCGCATACGCGAAACTCGATGATATTATGGAGCTTTCCGAAAACTTCATTAGTTATATCGTCGGACGGGTGCTCGAGAATCGCAAAGAAGAACTGAAGCAGGTGGAACGAGACACGACGATGCTCGAAAAAATTACCCCACCTTTCCCCCGTTTAGAGTATGATAATGTCGTTAAGATTCTTCAGCTGGGCCACGCTGAAGGAAAGCTTGAAAACCGCTTTGAGTGGGGCGGTGATTTAGGCTCGCCGGACGAGACTTATATCTCAAGCCAATTTGAAAAGCCTGTGATGGTGCATCGGTATCCGGCGGCGGTCAAGGCGTTTTACATGGAGCCTGATCCTGAAAGGCCGGAGCTTGCGTTGTGTGTGGACGTGCTTGCGCCGGAAGGTTACGGTGAGGTCATAGGTGGCGGCGAACGCGCATCGTCACTCGAATTTGTGTTGAACCGGATTCACGAACACGGGTTGCCTGAAGAGGCTTTCAATTGGTATCTCGATCTTCGTAAATATGGAAGCGTGCCGCACGCCGGGTTTGGCATGGGCATAGAGCGTGCGGTAGCATGGATTTGTGGCCTCGAACACGTACGAGAGACAACTCCCTTCCCCCGAATGCTATACCGGCTGAAGCCATAATCAAATCTCAGATTTTGAAATTTGAGATTTGAAATTTTTCCGCTTAGAGTTTGTTCCCCCAGTTTCTAAGTAATACCCTGAGGTGGGCCCCATGACTCGAAGAGAAGATGCTATGCTGGATACGGAGCAGACAGTCAGTGAGGAACTGCCCAAGCTGGCGCTTCCAAAAAGGAAACAACCGCTGATCGCTACATGGCTGAGTCAGTTCGAAGACGGAATTGCGAGTGATTTTCGTCGCCGGACCGGTCTCGATTACAAAACTACGATTGGACTTATCATCGAGTCGGCCGATCCTTTTCCGGGAATGCAGGTTTTGGATATTCCTACCGGAACAGGTGTAATCGCCCGCCAGTTCGTGGGGAAAGTTGGCGAAAAGGGCAGAATCATCGGCGTTGACGAGACTCGTGATAAGCTCGAACAGGCCAGACTTGCAGCTCAATCTCTGAAGCTCACTCTTCATATCGAATGGCGCGCAATGCCGTTGGAGAAGCTCTTCTTCGATAACGACAGCCTCGATCTAATTACCTCGGCGATGGCATTCCATCGCATGCAGGCCGAAAAATTTCTCGCCGAAGCATATCGCGTGCTCAAACTCGGAGGTCGTTTACTAATCGCAGATGAGCTAGCTCCCGAAACAGGATCTGGATCGTTTCGACTTTCGGCACGTCGAACCTGGTATCGCTACTTCAAACGAGATAAGACCGAAGCCAACGCGCATTTCTATACCAACGAAGAGATGATGAAGATGCTGACCGATGTGGGTTTCAGCAAATTCATGTTCAGAGCCCTGCGTCAACGCAACAAACACGACAGAATATTTTCGCTAATCAAGGCGGTCAAGTGAACGAGTTGACAACCAAGACGCCAAGGACGCCAAGAAAGGCCTAATGCCCTTGGCGTCCTTGGCGTCTTGGCGGTCAATTTTTGAGGAAGTGGAATGTCGAGCCCAAAAAAGAAGGCGAAAATCATCGGCGTACTGATGGACCTCGGCGCCGACCGCCGCGGTGTGGATATGGGGCCATCGGCAATTCGCGTCGCTGATCTAAACACGCGGCTGGAAAAGTTGGGTTACGAGGTGGTTGACGCGGGGAACATCAGCGTGCGTAACCCCGAGATGATGCAGATCACGGATGGCAAGGCGAAATATTTGCCCGAAATAGCCGCCGCCTGCCAGAAGCTCGCAGATCATGTGGAAGCAGCGCTCGAAACGGGATCTATTCCGATCATCCTCGGCGGCGATCATTCGGTTGCCATCGGCAGCGTCTCAGGGCTTGCCTCGTTTCATCGCAAACGCGACCAGCGAGTCGGTGTGATATGGTTTGACGCGCACGGCGACATGAACACTCCCGAGATCTCGCCTTCGGGCAACATTCACGGGATGCCATTCGCAGCCATCCTTGGTCGCGGCGCGAAAGAGTTGACGCATATCAGCGGTTTTGCGCCGAAAGTCCTTCCCGAAGACTGTGTGCTTATCGGCGCGCGGAGTATTGATCCGGAAGAAGCCGTCGCACTCAAATCTTCGAATGTACGCGTCGTCACGATGCGTGAGCTGGATGAACGCGGAATGAGTTCGGTCATGGATGAGGCAATGTGGCTTGCATCGCGGCGAACTGTGGGGTTTCACGTGACGATGGATATGGATTTTGTGGATCCTGATTACGCGCCGGGTGTTGGGACGCCGGTGCCGGGAGGGCCGACATATCGAGAAAGCCATCTGGCTATGGAGAAGATCGCCGATTCGGGCAAGATGCTTTCGTTCGAATTGACCGAAGTCAACCCGGTCCTCGACATCTCGAATCGCACTGCCGAACTGGGCGTCCAACTGATTCTGTCGGCGTTTGGAAAGAAGATTATGTAATGATTATGTAATGAGGAAGACAGAAGAGAGAAAACGGAACAAACGGAAATAACGGAACAAACGGAAATTCTCTAGGCTTTTTCCGTTTGTTCCGTTATTTCCGCCCTATCTTGTTGACCCGTTTTCTCTCTCTTGCCGGGGAGTGGTTTTGTCTAAAAAACTCAGAATTGGCGTAATCTTCGGCGGTCGTTCCGGAGAACACGAGGTCTCGCTGCGGTCCGCTGAGTCTGTCATCAACGCGCTGGATCGCAGCAGATACGAGATCGTGCCGATCGCTATTACCAGGCAGGGTAAATGGCTCGCTTCAAGCGAGGCGACAAATCTATTGCCCAGCGCGGTAATCGAGGATGCCGATCAACACGTCGCGATCTTCGGCGATCCGACAGAACGCGGCCTGGCGAGATTCTCGAGCGAAGGCATTCCGAGCTGGCGTGACAAAATCGATTGTTTCATTCCTGTTCTGCACGGTACATATGGTGAAGACGGCACAATTCAAGGCCTGCTTGAAATGGCTGATGTGCCATATGTTGGCTGCGGCGTGCTGGCTTCAGCTGTGGGAATGGACAAGGTCGTGATGAAGCGTCTCTTCCGCGAAGCCGGTTTGCCGATTGTCGGTCATACACATTTCCTACGCGCGCAATGGGAGGCTGATGCGCAAAAGATAGAAGCCCGTGTGATCGAAGAGATCGGGTTCCCCTGCTTCGTCAAACCTGCAAATCTGGGATCATCAGTCGGCATCTCAAGAGCAGTGGAAGCGAAGAGCCTCAAGGCGGCAATTACACTCGCTGCGAAATATGACCGCAAAATCATAGTTGAAAAAGGTGTCGATGCTCGCGAGTTGGAAGTGAGTGTGCTCGGTAATGATCTACCCATGGCGAGCCTTCCGGGAGAGGTTATTCCACTAACAGCCAGGTTCTACGATTACAAGGCGAAATACATTGATGAGAATGGCGCGCGATTGATCATTCCGGCTGAATTGAATCCGGTGACTACGGCTGAGATTCAACAATTCGCGATTCGAGCTTTTCAGGCCATAGACGGCTCGGGACTCGCTCGCGTCGATTTCTTTTTAGAGCGAGCAACAGACATGTTGATAGTTAACGAGATCAACACTATGCCCGGCTTCACATCGATTAGTATGTATCCGAAGCTCTGGGAGGCAACCGGAATCAGCTACAGCGAGCTGATCGATCGGCTGATCGAGCTTGCGTTTGAGCGTCATCGTGAAAAGTCACGGAATGTGACGAGTTACTGAAAAGACGAAGAGGGAAAACGGGTCCACAAGAAAGGGCGGAAATAACGGAACAAACGGAAGAATTTTGTTCTTTTTCCGTTTGTTCCGTTATTTCCGCCCTTTCTTGTGGACCCGTTTTCCCTCTTCGTCTTTATGGAGCTGGAGTACGTAGCAGCACCACCACGAAGGTAAAGATCACGAGCGTTTCGATAAACGCGAGGCCTAAAATCAAAGCTACCTGCACCCGATTGTACGCTGTTGGATTGCGCGCCATGCCTTCGCAGGCCGCACCCGCGACGCGTCCCTGACCGATGCCGCAGAGTCCCGCCGCGATACCGAAACCGATGACTGCTGCGAGATAACCATAGCCTCTGTTATTGCTCTCAGTCGCACCCTGCGCTTGCGCCAGAGCCGGAATCGCCGCAAAAAGCACGGCCATCAGACTGAGCCCCAAACGAATCAAGTTTCGTTTCATGTTTTCTCCTTTGAATCTATTGATAAGGATGCTTGAGGTCAGTGCGGTCGTCTCCGGCTCCGGGATGAATTCGACGCCAGGTATACGTTGCATATCTTGGGAGATTGCAAGCTCCATACAGCGTTTAACGTCTCAAAGTATAGGAAGCCGTATTCAACCATCACCTACTTCTCGCATCCGGTTTTGAGGCGCAGAACCCTTCGACCTCAGTGAGCCGCAGCAGGGACTGCGTGTTTGTGCTCGGCGTGTTCTTCCGAATGTTGCGAAACCTCACCCAGATAGATCATCGAGAGCAAGATAAAAATAAAAGTCTGAAGCACAGCGGTAAGAAATCCGAGCGGCATGATCAGCGCGGGAACGACCCACTGAACCATTGCAGATATGGCGCCGCTCACCTGCTCTTCACCGAAGATGTTGCCGAAGAGCCGCATGCTCAGGCTCAAGATGCGTGCCAGATTGCTGATGAGCTCGATCGGGAACATCAGCCATGCCATCCACCAGATCGGCCCGCAAAAATGTTTGAGATGCCCAAGCAGGCCGTTCTCTTTAATACCGATGTAGTTGTAATAGAGGAAAGATGTCAACGCCAGCGCGAGCGTCGTGTTGAAATTGGCCGTCGGCGCAATCATGTCCGGTAAAAACCCGGTGAGGTTCGAAAGCAAAATCAATATCGCGAAAGTCGCAACGATAGGGAAGTGCTTCATTCCGCCCGGGCCGACCAGATCACCGAGCAGGCCGCGTATCATTTCTACCCCGACTTCGAAAGTCTGTTGGCGGTGAGTGGGAGATTCTGCGGAAAGCTTGCCGCGAATGATCGTCAGCACCACCACAGCGATCAAAACTACAAAGAGGAACATCACAACGTGGGTCGGAATAGGCAGATTGCCCTCAGCAACATACTGTTGATAGCTCTTTCCCTCGCCCGGCCAATGGTCGCCGAACATGAAACTGAAGACTTTGTAGATCGGCGGCATAATCTTCGATTGCAAATCGAAGACCGCCGGCCCCAACCATTCATTCAATTTCTCGACAATGATCGGGACGTGTTCACCGTGTCCTGCCGCTTCAGCTGCGTGTGACGCCTGGCCCGCTGCCTCCGCGCCGTGCTGAGCTGCTTCTTTTCCGTGCTCTTGCAGAATGTTCAGTAGCAACATAAATGCAATCTACTCTTTCGATGAATTTTCCGTAACGTCTTCATTCGATTTGAAGAATAAGTAAAGTTGATAACCCGCCTCAATCATCACCCCACCGGCGAAAGCGGCAAAACCAATGCCGATACCAAGGGGATGAAAATGACCTGTCCAAACCGCTCCGCCAATAACAATTGCAATGACGAAGTAACGCAGTATCAGCTTCGAAGCAGTCCAGGGCGGGACACGACCGCTCGGCATCACCACTGCACTGCTTAATATCGCTCTGACGCTTCCCTGGAGCCAGCTTTTGTTGAAGAGACTCAGAGCGCCCCCGAGCATTACACCAAGCGCCATTCGCCACCCCGACCAGATCAAGCCGGTAACCAGCGCAACGATGATGACTATATATGTGTTGCGCTGAAACCGCAGCTCAATCCTGTTGCCGTCTTCCAAGCTCATCTCCGTCATATCAATCTTAGCTTCTTGTCATCTATTCTGTCCAGCAAGATTGTGAAGAGTTGAACGAACAGATTAGGAAAGCCTTATTTTTGCATACAGGTATTTTAGGAGTCATTCAGGTACGAAAAATAAAAACCGCCAAGACGCCAAGGACGCCAAGATTTTCCGCCTTTCTTGGCGCTCTTGGCGTCTTGGCGGTGAGATTACTTTTCTTGATGCCTATAGATGCTCGGCACGATACGGCGTTTATCGCGTGATTTGAACGAACGAAGAGGCTGAAGCCACCGGCTCTTCTTGAGCCACGGTCTCTCCATACTTGCTGAAGTATCCGAGTTGGCGACGATAGCAACGATTATTTTCCATATCGAAAGCGACGCAGGAGTCGATGGGGCGCGAATAGATGTGGATGCTGACCGCGCGTTCGCGGGTTTCGCTGAGGTTGAAGAGGCGATGGATCGTCTGAAGTTTGTCTGCGGTCAGCACTGGGCCGCCCGCACATGCCTCGATCTCTCGCACAACTTCAAGCTGTGTGTGATCCGATCCGGCGAGACAATCAAGACCGACTACATTTTGATTCTCGGGATGATCGCAACCGAGCCACTTGTAATCGACTACTCCCAGGTTCCCCCACTGCGGAATCATCCAGCAGATCTGGCCATTATGAGTATGCACCGCAGTCTTCTGCCCCGGTTGCCAGCAGATTGTCATCACTTCAAAAAGATCATCACGAAAGATCAAATTGCGCGTGTAAAACTTCTCATCGAAGTAGACATAGGGATCGAGAGATGAATCGGTGATCTGTACGCTCGCACAAAAATCCAACACGTTTTCGCGCGTAATAAGACCCTTCTCGAATCTGCACAGATCGGTTACGAAATCATCAATGTTGATCAAATGTTTACTTCTCATTTAATGCCTCATTGGTGATTTTAGGGCTGCCATCATCCGGCGTCAATCTTCGCTAGCTATAGCCTTAAATAATATACTCTCCCGCATCGAGCGCTAAAGGCGCTCGATGC
>JAKEHZ010000281.1 GCA_022614735.1 Acidobacteriota bacterium
CCAATGACGCCACGTGTAATATCCTCTGTCCGTCGTCCCAGGGTTGAGCGAGCCTCGTATGCTCTTCGCACTTCCTCAGCTTGCCGGATCCGCCGCTGACCCTCTGGGCTTGTCGGATATCTCTGCGCCGTTGCCTGTGCCTGCCCGATTACATCTTCAGCACCAATCGGTCGAAGAAGAGGCTGTTCGACGGGTTGCAGGATGGGGATATTTTGTCGCTGTTGATTGGTGAGCGGGCGCGACTGGCGAGGTGAAGACGCGATCACGGGAGAAGGCTGAGCAGCAGACGCGCCCGGTTGCTCACCAAGCTGTTGAAACTCCTGGTAAAGATCATCAATCTCATCACCCTGACCGCCCGCAACCTTCCGCACATAGTCCTGTGTCTCTCGGTACGGAGGCACGCCGCCGTATTTCCGCACTACGCCAGGTCCTGCGTTGTAGGCTGCCGCTGCTTTGGTCTGATCGCCGCCGAAGGTCTGCAATTGCTGTTTGAGGTAGCGAACGCCACCGCTGATATTCTGATCGATGTCATTGGGATCGACACCCAGGTCGCGAGCCGTCCCAGGCATCAACTGCATTGTGCCGATCGCGCCCGCACTTGATCGCCGGCGGCCTGTGATCACATCAGGATCAAATGATGATTCTTGTCCGGCAAGCCTTCGGGCGAGCTCGACAGGTACACCTTGGCGATCAGCTTCCTCGTCAACCTTTTTCCGAGCGTATTCACCCAAGAGTTTGTTAATTTCCTGATCTGGCATGATTACCTCGTTCTATAACCAGCGGCTTCAATCTTACGGCGCGCCTCTTCTGGCGAAATGTTGAGACGTTTTGCAGTGAAGTTTATGAAATCGCTGCTGACTGTGGCTTTTGGCGACCGACTTGAGGGCTGTGAACCAGAGCGCCGGCGCTCTCCCACCTTTTTCGCAATATTTCGCAGACGCACGCTGTCAGTTTCAGCTTTATCACGATTCTTTTGATCTTTGATGGCCGTCTGCCACCGAGCATTCGCTTGCGCTATCTCCTGCGGCGATGCGGGTTCTCCGTTGACTTTGCCTGTGTCCAAAATCTCCTGAGTTTTCTTGGGCAGTTTCGTCTTGACGTATTCATCACCGCCGCGGGCTTCGTAGGAGGACATCGCAATCGCCTCTGTGCTGCCTTCTTCCTCTTCTTCCAAACGCGCCTCTCGTTGGAGATCGGTCGTTGACAAGGGCTTTTCAGGCCGCCCCTTTGATGTATAAATCGCCTGCCCGGTCACAGGATTGACCAGTGTTGAGCCTGGCGCTACTGAAACCGGACGCGGAGGCGCAGGAGGAGCTGGAACCTTCGGCATTCCTATAGCCTTTGTTTCAGCCTCAGTCTTACCGATCTGCGCTTCTCTCAGCCGCCTTTGCTGATCAGTTTCCACAGCCTGCTGTTGCTGTGCAGCTATCGCCTGCTGCTCAGCCTGTTGTTGCTGCATTTGAGGTAGATAAATCTGATTAAACAGCGCCTCTCGGCCCATTGTTGGATTGATTGCCGGGATGATGCCACCACCCACAGCACCACCCAATCCGCCGGCGAGAGGATTATTTGGATTAGCTGCAGCGCCGCGAAGGAACCCAAGCCCAGCACCTTTCAGCACATCTCCGAAACTGCGCTTGATTTTGCCACCGTCCACCAGGTTGCCCTCCGCATCCCTCTGCGCGCCCTTCATCACGTAATCATAACGAGCCGCGTTTGTCGGGCTGTACGGTGTCGGCTGACCTGATCTACCTGGAAGCGGAGGAATCGGCACATCGCGACGATCCGGTAGTTCAGGCGCGATCTTCTGTGGCGGTTCAGCCTCAAACGGTCTACTGGGCAAGACAACGGGAGGATTGTTCAGCGGAACCATCCGATCATCGCCTACATCATCACGCCCATATCGATAATCCCCGGTACGCGGTGCAGTATCCGGCGTATCGTCGCGCCCGTACTGAAAGTCTGCTGTTCGCACATTAGGCTGACCCACATTCGGATTGAATGGAGGCGTGCGAAATGTTCCCTGCTCTTCCTCAAAGTCAGTGTTAAGAGCTCGCGGAATCCGTTTCGCGTTGTTGCTAATCTGATTGGGGACCTGTTTGATCCAGGTTAAAAATGGTATGGGCACTGTCCCTCCATAGCACGAAAGGCAACCCGCCCGACTGGTGACCCGGGTAGTTGCCTTTCGCAATGTGTCGCAGCTGGGCGCGACGACAATTCAAATTGTTTGCATCTCGCTGTCACCAGATCGGCGAGGACCTGTAAAACAAAAGCCACCTCACAGAAACCGTCACTATACTTGCAGTGCTGATTTCTCTAAGGTGGCCGCCGTGGCGTCTTAAGCCACGTAAACCTATTAAGTTCTCAAGACGCGGCATTTTACCACGTCGTTATCATACTCAGCTACGTCTTTTCTCGATCCCGAGAAATTGCTCGATGGTCGAGCAGACTGCCAGCAATCCGGAGCGCACACCTATTAACAGAGCTCTCAGCTTTGGATCGATCTCGTTGCTGTTTGTCTCCGGCCCTGGCGCCGCAGAGATGATTGCTTTGTCTCGACGCAGAAGGCGCGGTGTGTGTTCAGATGGATCTGATAACTGTCTCGACGGTTTCATTCTTTCATCGCTCCTTCACCGACCCGATTCGTGATCTCATCGAAGCTTGCCTTCTTTCTCGCAGCTTCCTGCTTTATCCGATCAGTCACGACTTTGACCGCGTCATCTTCGCTGACACCCGCTTTGATCATTGCAAAGACCTCCTGCATTATCCTCGCGATCGGAGCGACGTTATACCTCCACAGGTCCGGTTGATCAGTAGGCTTCATCTCTATCAGCGTAATGCCTGTCTTTTTCTGCCAGTCGTCGAGCTCTTTTCGCTGTTTTCTGACTTTTGCGAGTGCTCTTTGTGTGACCGCTCTTTCTTTTCTCATTTTTCTTTCACTCCCCTCTTTCGCCTCACGCCGCCTTTTTCTGCTGCTTCCTCCGCTCCGGCTTTGTCACCTTCTTCGCTGCGTTCGCCAGGATGCCTTGCGTATACATCGAGCATCGCCGGCAAAATCCCGCGCCGCCTTTTAACGTGAAGAGCAAACGGATTGAGTGTTTCTCGCAGATGTAATCTTGTTTGTTCATTTAGGGATAATCGCAATACCTACTGCGCCTCCGGAGAGGGATGTTACGCAGATGCGGCCTACCGGATATTCAACCTCGTTATCATCATCATCAAAAGACACTTTCACTACAGGCTCAGCCGGGTTGAAGTCGATCGTCTCGACGATCTTCCACACAGGAGAGTCTCCGGCGGGTGCGATTTCGAGCGCGACCGATCCGGATGTGACGCCACTACCCCATTCCACTTGGAGATCAATAGGGCCACCGACTTCAAATGTGAGACTGTGGCTGTAGGAGCCTGGTTCGACGGCTATGAAATTAAATGTTAGCGCTTTCATTTCGCTTCCGATCAAATGCGGCTCGGCTATCTTCTCCTTCTCCCAGTTATCGACAGCTACCTCCAGCTCTCGCTGTACCTCTTCAAGAAAAGCAATGGCCGCGTCTTCCCCGTGCTCTCTGTTAATACTGTTAACAGCTTTCTTAATTAATTTACGATATTTTTGTTTAATGTTTTCGAGTTCATTCATTGCATCTTCCTTTGGCTCGATCTGCGTCATTGCTTTCCCTCTCTCTGAGCCGGCTCAGTTCTCAAAGTTCGCACTCTCCGCCCTTCTTTCTCGACCAGGTCGTAACCGAAATATCTTGCCATCGTTCTGTTGTGATGTCGAAGATGATGATCAGTTTCTTATGCGTCCGCGCAACGGAGAGCTCAGCAAACACGCCGCGCACGAGCAAACGACCTTCATCGGTGGCGATGATCAGCAGATCAGATTCAGCAATGCAATCGGAGATCAGCTGGCGGCAATCCGGTTGATTCTTGAATTTTTCGAAGGTGCTCACCTGAACGCTTGAGAATTTGCGTCGAACCGCGTAAACGATCTCCTGCGATTGCAGGCGCTGAGGACACGAGAGAAATGCGGTTTTAGCCTGTCGCACCCTTTCGGCAAAGGATGGACCGGTCTTTTGAAACACACCCGCGCTGGTTGTCGCCTGCTGTTCAGTGATTTCATTTATATCAACACTCATTTGAATTCTCCTGTTACTGTCTGCACCGTCTGGCGAGGAAACGGCACAGGTTAAGTAACTTCCTTTTTACTCATCCAGGTCTGGTTTCTTGAGCCTTTCAATATAGTTATCCCTCTGTCTAGATAGGCGCTCTAAGGTTTGTTTGATAATCCTCTTGCACTCATCAGCCTCTTTATCTCCCCACCATCCTTTATGCAGAGCATCCAAGGTCTCCATTACGCCGCGCACCGTGTTTATCAGCTCGCGATGCTCTTCCAGTTCTGAGAGATCGTATTCAGTGAGAATGCGCCAGAGTGCGTTATGCTGTTTTCTTGTGAGACGGTTCAGCTCTCCCTCTACCCTTTCTTCCATCTGTTGATAAATGGAAGGAATAAACTCGCCAGGGAAACGCTCGTTAAACTTTAGACCTTTTTGAATCATCTCATTCAGTTTCTTAACCAATAAGACTTCGACTGGAGTAGGTATCCAGCCTTGTTCAACATTCTTCATCGGGGCCTCCTATGTTCGTTGAGTTTTACTTCCAGGGCTGAAGCGAGCTTCGAAAGAGCCAGCTCGCATTGAATTTCATCATCGATCCTGCAGGCGATCATCTCAGCATAAGCATCAAACGCTGCCTGCTGATCGTTGACAGCAGCCGCGGCCTTCGATGCCTTTTCACAATAAAAATTCAACTCCTCTTCGGTCATATTCAATCCACTCAATCCAACCCATAACCCGGCGCATCCATCGCGCCGATCTGCACTTGCTCCGGAACACTCACGCCATAGCTTTCGGCCACACGTCTTAAATTGAACAATCTCCATCGCCCGATCTGCGGCGAATCGCCGTTACTCAAATAGCATTGCCAGGTCGTCAGGAAACGCTTATCTCCGGCGCTCAACTGGTCACCGATCGCGGCCAGCTGCTCGACGATCTGGCGTGCTTCGGCTAACTGTGCGGAATGCTCGTTCATCATCTTCTGCGGCCCCTGTAATACCGCTTAAGTCTGCGTTGCGACTTGCGACGCTGATACTCTTGCTCTCGATCCATCTCCGGATCGACGCCGCGCACCTCCAGCTCGGCGGCAAGTTCGCTTGCGGTCAGGCCGCGAATGTCGGCCGGTAGTGCGTCGGCCATCATTTCGTCTTTGATTTGCTGTAAATTAGCGCAAAGCTTGCCGAGTTTGATCACCGTCTGTTCCTCCGTTTCGTTTCTACCCATACGTACGTATAGCCAGGCTTAAGCCGCCTGCCGCCGACGATCGGGTACCGCTCGCGCAGCAAGGCCACAAGCGCCAGGTCTTTCAACAATGCGTCACCGTTCGCTTCCATCCAGCAGCCGGCATATTCGAGAAGGTCAATGGGATCAGTTTGGTGAAATGCGCGATGCCAATGTGAGTAGATCACCATCTCGGCGCCGCGTCCGCGTTCTTCGAGGCTTAAGCCGGTGTCGTGCACAATTGACCATCCGGTCATCTTCAGCGCCTCTCGTTCGCCCTGCTGTCGTCGTGCTTCATCGTTGAACCACTTGTCGAAGTCGGCATCGGCCTTCGTGTAAGGACGTCCGCTGTCATATTTCCTGTTGAGCCGGTCAACTCGCCTAAGGTCCTCGGCCGTAAAACTGTTGATGTGGAATTCAGTGATCAAGAGTCGCCCACTTTCTTTCGATTCAGAATTCGCCCGGTAGCTTGATCACGGATGTCCGGGTTACAGTTGCATCTTTTACCCGAGTAGATACCGCACCAATCATCGTGCATCACGTCGATCATCAACGCTTCGCCGGGTTTGAAAACACCTTGCTGGTGAAGCGCTCGATCTCCAGCTGGTAATTGTGGTCGGCCACATTAGGGTGCTTGTCTGTATAGACGATCAGTGTCTTATCTCGCTCTTCAAATTTCATTGGCTCTCTCCCCTTCCCTGCTGAAATAACGCCGTTTCAGTCTCGCGTCTTCTTCGTCCAGTTCGCGCAACGTTACGAAGTACATATGCCAGTTAGGGCAAACCCACATCCGCGGCACATCCACCACCAGTGACATCGGTAGGTCGCAATGCTCGCAGGTTCGCTCGGCGATCTCTGTTGGCAGGGCCGTATCGATCATTTGTACTCTCCGTTTCTATCGATGAGAGGCGCATCGGTATCTCGCAGCTTGCGACCGCCGAATGCGCGCCAACTATCGAAATGACCACCTACAGGACACCGGAGATGAACGAATCGCTTGCCACGCTGAACCGTCACAGGCCCCGTACAAATCGGACAGACCTTGACCGGCTCATCGGCTATCAACGCACTGTCGTGCATCTCAAGATTCTCGCTCGGTGTTTCTGGCTTAGTGAGTAGTTGAAGAAGTTCAGCCTTACAGGTACGAATCTGCTCGATCATTTCCTGCGTCAGGAATGATTCAGGACCGTCAACGATCAAATCGTCGCCATCCGGCAACAATGAAGCCCTTGCGTTACGGAAGGTTTGAATGATTTCAACTGCGCTCATAGTCGAACCCTCCTCCGGTGCGTTGGATCGTTCAGGTCCTTAAGGACTTCGTGCATAGGGCGAAGGCCATCCGTATTTTCAGCAGGGTGACTGTCGTCAGGTGGGAAAAGATGTTCACAATGTTCGCAACGTTCACCGGCCTTGTTTTTGCAATGGCTTACGGTGTGAACATTGGCGTGAACATTGACTGAATGTTCACCAACGAGATGTTCACACTCCGCCGCCGGCGTCTGCGAGTGAACATTGCCGGTTTCTGCAGTTTTGAGATGTTCACGGACATGTTCACGGTCTAAACTACTGCCATTATTGGCCGTGTGAACGTTGTGAACGTTGTGAACATCTTTTTCCACCTTACTAGGCTCAGTTGATTCTTTTTTTACCGATTTGTTCAGGATCACTTGATACCCATCACGCCCCGGGGTATCAGGAATGTCTACTTCTATACCGTTGCGGCGAAGATTGGGTGCGATCTCTTTCAGCTTTGCACCCAGAGAGCGCGCAGACCCCGGCCATCCCTTTTTATTTTTAGGATTCTCGCCCCTAGCCTCCAACCGTCCATTGAGAGCCTTGAGCAGTCCACCTTTTGTGCCTTCAAAGATTCCGCACTCAGTCAACATTGCGTCAATTTCGGTCGCGATCGGTGACGCTTCTATCGCCAAGCCGTTAGCGCGTTGGATATTCCTCTCGTAAGCGTTAATGAAGGTGCCATTTTCGAAGCCAAGAGCTTTCTCACACGCAATCGCCCACTCCGCAAAGTCCGACATCCGCGGCCACTCCTCCAGCTCTACGCCTTTCCGCAATTCGTCCAAGCCCGCGCTAACAGCGTCCATCAGCACACCGAGTATGCGCGGTCGCGCCTCCGTGAATTTTTTATTGAGCACACGCTTTTTCCATCTTTTCTTTTTTGCGATTTGCGGCAAATAGATCAGGATAGCCCGGTCAAGCAGGTCGCTTTTGGTGACGACCTCGGCAATCCCATTTAAAATCACCGGGCGCTGCGCCTCAAATATCTTTTCATCGTCATCCGTATAAAGTGCACGAAATGAAATTCCTCCACCTGTCGATAATCGGCAAAGTGCATTCGAAAGAGGTTCGCTCAAATAGGTCAGATTATCGTAAGAAATGATACGACCGTGCTGCGCGCCGATAGCGAGGTCGCGCTCTTCTTTTGGCGCCGAGCGCAGGGTTGCTTTGTTCGGGTCAACCAGGTCGCGCAGCAGACGCTGCGCGCTGCTCTTTGCGCTACCTTGCTCACCGTGAATCGCCAAAAGTGGGTAGTCAAACCCTTCAATATTGCATGGCTTGAACGCGGTCACCAACCACCCGAGAACAACCGGCCAGTTGTCTTTATCCTCGGCAGGTAGGTTTAGAAGTTCACGAAGTTCACGAAGTTCACCACCACGCGCTGGCTCAGGCAATGGCAGCATTCCTTTTGCGCGACAGAAACGGACCGCAGATTCATCGCTCTGAATGATCTTCCATCCGCTCTCCGATATTTCGACTTGTTGCCATTTGTCATTACACAGATCCACATAGATTTTGCCGGCGTGCTCAGCTACGCGCACGTGTGTTTCAATCTCCGGCCCGTCGTATCGTGCTTTTGCACGCAGGACGGTCACGGCCTCACTGATCTTATCTCCAGTCGCGGCTTTGCCTTGCAATTTATAGAGCTGGCCAGCAAGCCAGTCTTTGAAATCGGATGAGGCGAGTTTGTAAGTCTCTTTGTGGTCGTTGATTGAAATCGTTGCGTAGCGATCACCGCCTGAATCGTGAAACAACTCAGCGCACTCCTCCGCAATGGCGATCAACACCTGTGAGATAGTAAAGCCTTCGCCGGTTTGCCCTTCCTGATCAGTCGGTTCGGTCTTTCTGGTAGCCATTTCATCCGCCGCTTGCAGTAGCAGCGATCCAGCTTCATCGGCTTCCTCGTCAGAGAGTTTCAGCTTCTTGATGAAATCTGCACGATTTTTTGACCGGGTGAGAGTGATCGTATCGCAGAAGAGCGACTTATTATTTCTACGCGCAGTTACGACGACTTTACCGCGTTCGTCGCGCGTGATCTCAATTGTGGTTTTGCTTCTCAGAAGCGAGGCGGAATAAATATGGCTCACAATTCCCCCTTCAGGCTTTCGCCGTTTATCTGCCGCCTCAGCGCCTTTCTAATCATTGTTTTGAGGTTGTCCATTTTGCGTTCCACTCCTAGACGATCGCCGTATCCCAATTGATAGAGTGTTTTCGACGCGGCCGAAAAGTTGCCCTCGTGTTTTAGGTAGGCAAAAAGCGCAAAGGGAGAATAGAGGGTATCAGCCTCAAGCGGGTAAGCACTGCTTGTAAAAGGCCAGAAATTACCATTGTCGAAAAGTGTCGCCGAGTGGCCGAAATCTTTGCCCGGCCGTCGCCAGAGTTCACCGAAGTGGCCACGCTCAACATAGGTCCATCCGTCCTCATCCAGTAGCGCACGAACATCACCACGTGCATTGTAATCATCACCAGGCCACAAACTGACATCTTCTCTTTCTGCTCGCTCTCGTGGAGGTGCAATCTCCCGCTCATAGGTTGGGATTTTGGAGAATGAGCGCGCTGCGGTGAAAAGTATCTCCCTCTCCTGCGGCGTGATCTCTTGGACTTGCGTGAAATCGAGATGGACGAGCTCGTAAGGTTTGTTCAGCGGATGGCACCGCGCTGGACTGCCGGCGACAAGGAAATATCCACGTTCGCCTCTGGTTTCGAAGAGTACCTGGACTTTGTAGTATTTTCCGTTGATACGACGGAGCCCGAGTTTGCTGATAGCCTTCTTGTTTAGGTCGCCGCTTTCCGTTCGTGGCAGATCGGTATCGGCCACCTCCTCGGCGTCCATTGCGAGTTTTGTATTTTTGCTGATTTTCGAGCTGCGATATACAAAATGGCGTCCACCCTTCGGTGAGTCCTGTTGTACGAGTCGGTCGATTAACCCGGGTGCTGCCTCTTCGACCAGGGCGCAGAATTCAGGAATCAGATGCGCACGCTCACATTCAAGCATCTCCGCGTTTCCGCTGACTTCGCCCATAACGGCCGCAACGCCGCGGGTCTTGCCTCCGGCAAACCAACCATCGGCCTCTTCAACAGTTGGCTTTCTCTTTTGATATATCGTCCATTCGATAAGCGGTGCCTTCGACCCATCGATCCGTATAGGGATAAACGAAAATTCACCACGCATCAGCATTGCAGCTGTGCTTTCGGGTGTGAGGTTGATTGTGCTAGGCAGTTTTTTATACTTTGTTGTACAATCCATATAGCAAAAGATTAAAAATTGGCCAGGAGTTCTTTTCGTGGAGACCCTGGCCAAATTTGTCAAAAGGGTTATTGATACGGCGATCCGAACTTGCGCTTCGGTATCTCAGGGCTGGGGTGCTTTTCGTGATCGCCAGTTTTTTATGCGGCATCAGTTCTTACCTCGGCCCGTTCGTGCGCCGCGACGCTATTTTGGAGTTTTTCTGCCGCCCATTTTTTCAACGCAGGCAAGCTGAACCGGATCCGTCGTCCGATCCTCAAATGAGGCACGCCACATCGCACCATCCGCCGCGCGATCTGGTCAGGATCGGCACAATGCTCAATCCCCAACAGACGCCGTACGTCCGGATGAGATACCGGTAACAACTGATCTATCTGATTAGGTTCAATCATTCTGTGAGAATCCCCCTTCGTTAAATTCGTTCGGGAGCAACCTAAAACACACAAAGCAAATAAAGCGCGGAAAAATAAAAAGTTTTATTTTTCCGGTTTTGCGATTTTGCGCGCTGTCTTTAGATTCAGCTTTGCCTTTTGCAATATCTTCTGCAGCGTGTCAGGGTGCGCATCGAAATCGTCTCCGTACTTAGGCTGTAGAGTCCTAGTTACGTACTCCGCAATTTCCAGCCACCCGGCTTCATCCGGCAAATGTTTTAGAGCATCAAGAATGTATTCGATGGTCAGCTTGCCCTTCCTGCCGCGTGCTTCTTTCTCTCGAATGACCTGTTTAAAGAAGTCGGTGAAGATTTCGATTTCATCCGTGGTTTGCGGCGCTTTACCGGTGGCCTTAAAGAAAATATCGTCCTGCTCAAAACAATCGTGTATCTCAATCACTATTCCACTTTTGATATGGGTGAGTCTCTGGGTTTGCCAAGCGGCACAAACAACAATCCCGCCGCCTATTCCGCGTCCAGTAAAGATTTGGTATGCCCTCCCAACTTTGTCCGGATACTTGAAGATCAAGAACTCACCTTTAATCCCTTTCCACGTCGAAAACTCTTCTATCTTGTCCGGCTCTTCACCGGCGCAGTAACGACATTTCATAAGGCTACCTGTCCCTTCTTCCTGATCGGTATCGGCTCGCACTGCGCTCAGGAATGCGCAGCCGCCCAGGTAGCTAATCCAGGCGTTACGAGCCGAGCTCATCGCCGCCACTTTGACGGCACAATGATTCTTACTCCGTCGTCCCGGTTATCAGCGCGAGGATCGCGGACCCGCGGAAGAGCACTTTACGGCCCATCCGATCGGGAATAAGTACGCCCTCTCGCATTTTCTTAAAAATTGTGGAGGCCGATGCGATCCAATAAGGCGAGGCAGGATCCGACAGTTCCCTAATTGTGTAAAAAGCCCCCGCTTGAATTGGTTGTTTGCGTTTCGCGATATGAGCTCGACGTTTCGGATTTTTTCGTTTTCGTTTAGGTTGGATTTTCTTTTCGCCCTTTGTGGGATCTTCGGTTGCTGGCATAATATGAAAAGTCCTTTCCCCGCTCTGCTGAGCGGCGATCGTGATTAACGAACGCCCGTCGCGTCGGCCTCTGAAAACTGAAGCGACGGGCTTCCTTCTTTCTGCATTCTCTCGCTTCTCCAATCTACAACAATCGGTTGTTTTGTCAACAGCATTTTTCTCGTAAACTACTGATTTTATTGACACTATCGTGACCAAAGTGACAGGCGCCTCTGTTTACTTTTGTAACCAATTAGGTTACGCGCTTTGCACTCCGCCCTCTGTGACGGATTGCACAAGGCTTTAATTTACAAAATCGGAAGCGGTCTCTGCTTCAACCACATTCGCGTAAAAGTTGTCCAAAGTTTCAGCCACGCGCCGTGCGGTCTCCTCGTCCACATTCATATATCTATAGGCGATATTCAGCGTAGAATGGCCGCCGATACACATTGTCTCGGCGATTGGCGTTCCGGCCCTGATCAGGCGGCTTAAAGCTGTATGGCGCAGATCGTGGGCGCGGAGATCTATAATGCCGGCTTCTTTGCACGCGCTGTAGAAAGCACGCTTGAAATCGCCTTGCGGAAAAACAAAGCCATCGAGTACGCTGGCGATCTCGAGCAGCTGTAATAACTCTCCTCTCAGCCTGGCTGAGATGCCGACCACGCGCCCACGCAACACCTTATTGGTCTCCGGCCGGACCGTAATCAATCCGGCATCGAGGCTAACGTCAGTCCATCTAAGTGCCATCATCTCGCCCTTGCGCAATCCGGTATCGATCAAACAGATGAGTATCGGGCGCAGATGCGTGCGGCGACCCGTACAGGCCGCGAGCAGCCGCGTTTCTTCGTTGACATTCAAAATGCGTTCTCGCTTCGGTTCGCCGGCGTGTGAGATGAGCGGCTTTCCTTTCGAATTGCCCTTCACAAACGGCGAGACCTTCAGCCAGCCCTTACCCACGGCATAGTTCATGATCATTCTCATCAGCGTCAATTCCCGGTTGACGTGCGCCAGGCTGCGCTCATTGCCGCGGTAGGTTTTCTCTTGTAAGCGCTGCTCTTTGAATTCCTCGAGGTCCGTGCGAGTAATGCTGGCAATCTTCTTGTTACCGAAATATTCGACGAGTGCGCGCAAAAAGCCTTTCTGCGTCTTATAGGTTTTCATACCGGCTACGCGCTCGGTGCCTTTTATTACTGCCGGGATCAGCTTCTTCTCAGCGTAAACCTCAGACAGTTTTCTGAAGTTCATTCTCGAGCCGTCTATGATCTTATCGGCGCTCCCCTCCTCGATCTCCGTCACCCACTCTTTGAGCAATAAACGGCCCTCCGTCTTATTGATCACCTTCGCGCGGCGCTCGCGCCGTTTCCCTGAAGCTTCAGACCAGGTGATCCGCGCCACCCAGTATTTGCGATCCTTGTCATAGAAGACGTAACCAGTTTTCGACTTCATAAGACTTCCCTTCCTTGAATTACCTGATACACATTCTGCTACACATTCAAGTGCGAGTTCAGGATAGTTCAAGAAAGTAATAGAAACAAGAAAAAGCCCGTAAATAGTGGGTTTTTAGAAGGTATGGAAGAAAGAAGGAGTGTGAAAAAGTAGCCGATTACTGCTTAGGAGGCAGTCGCTCTATCCACCTGAGCTACAAGCCCGTTGCTCACTACCAAAAAACTGACTACCCAACTTTAACAGCACTGGCGCTCAGAGTCTAGATGATGGCTGATCAGCACTAACTTTGGTATTTAAGCAACGAGAAGACATCGTATCCGGCGAGTCTCTCGCGCCCTTTCAAAAACTCCAGCTCGATTACGAATGACAGACCGACAACCTTACCACCAAGTTTTTCAACCAGCCTGACCACCGCTTCGGCGGTCCCCCCGGTTGCAAGCAAATCATCAGCGATGATCACATTGTGCCCCTCGCCAACAGCATCGCGATGTATTTCGAGAGTATCTTTGCCGTATTCCAGATCATAGCTATAGCTTTCGACCTGTGAGGGCAGTCGCTTCGGTTTACGGACCGGAACAAAACCCGCTCCCAGGTGATAGGCTATTGCCGGAGCGAAGATAAAGCCCCGCGCCTCTATTCCAATCACTGTCTCGACCTTCATATCGCGGAAGTTGTCAGTGATTCGATCAATCACGGTGCGAAGCCCGTGCGCATCTTTGAGTAATGTTGTGATGTCGTAGAAGAGGATTCCCGGTTTGGGGAAATCGGGTATCTCACGGATCAGGTTTTTGAGTGATTGTTCTTCTGCTGGTTCGATTGCAGACATCGTCTGAATTTTCTCCTCGATTGAGATTTAGTAATCAACGCGGAAATCGCGGTAGAGTCCCGTTACCGGCAGATCAATTTCGTCGATGTCTGTGACGATCGCCATCGACGGGCCGGTCGCGAGGTCTATTTTGAATTCATCCATGGCTTCGCGCTCGCCTTCGGCTATCACCTCGACGCTCCCGTCGGGCATGTTGCGAACCGTGCCGAGCACCTGATGACGCGCGGCAGCGCGCAATACAAAGAATCGATAACCCACGCCCTGCACCATTCCGGTGATGAGAAACCGTCGCGCGACCATAAATTATGCAAGAGAGAGTATGAAACAAAACGAAAATACGGCAAGTTTCATACGAAGCCGAAACTAGCTAACAGTTTCAACACAAAGGGTCAAAGGGTCAAAGGGTCAAAGGGTCAAAGGGAGATAGATGCTTGATTTTTTTCTTCTTTGAACCTTTGTCCCTTTGACCCTTTGTGTTGAAACTGTTAGCCGGAAGATGAAACCTGCCGAAAATAACGAGACAAACGAAACTTTAAACTTTTTCGTTTGTTTCGCTATATTCGCAACTTATCTGTTCAAGCCCCGGATTGTCAACGCAAATATTGTAACCCCGCACGACAGCATTGCGTAATCGAACCTGAAGTCAGATTTGCCTGTCTTCGTTCCCTGAAAATATCTCCATTCAATGCAATCGCCAATCAGGAGGAAAAAACTATGCTTTCCCGTCGTGTGACAAGGATGCTGGCACTGTTGCTCACCCTATGCCTGACGCTCGCGGCAGTTTCAGCACAGAGCCGTAAAAATGGAAAAGCCACCGTGGCTGCCGAGGACCTGCGGAACTGGCTTTCATATCTCGCATCGGATGAGCTCGAAGGTCGCGCTACATTCTCGGAAGGTTTGGGGCTGGCAGCCGCCTATCTGGCAAACCAGCTGCGCTCCTGGGGTGTCAAACCGGGCGGCGATAGCGGATCGTACTTTCAGCGCGTGCGGGTGTTGGGCGTCAAGAGCGCCAATCATTCGACGCTCACTCTCGAAGTGAATGGCAACACCAGGACTTTCAAAGACGGCGAGGGCATCAATTTCCCGAGGAACGTCGGCGGCAAGCGCAGCTTCAGTGTCGAGCAGATCGAATTTATCGGCTACGGTCTTAATGCGCCGGTCGCCAACCACAATGATTACGCGGACAAGGACGTGAAGGGTAAAGCCGTCGTCTACCTCGGCGGCAACGGTCCAAAAGGACTCGGCACGCAATTCCGGCGCGCACTGGGTGGACGGGGTCGTTACGCCACCGATCAACAGCAGGCCCTCGCCAGTATCGGTCCGATCGGTCCGACCGGGTTTGGAGGACGGCCGGGAGGCGCAGGTGGCGGGCAAGGCAGCCGTGGTGTAGATCAAGGAGACTTCACCACCGTACAGCGATTAGATCATCCGCTCTCGCCGATGGTAACGGCAAGCGATGAGTTCTTTGAATTCCTCTTCAGCGGCTCCGATGTCAAATACGCCGAGTTGAAAGAGAAGGCCTCGAAGCAGGAACCCCTCCCCTCTTTCACTCTCAAGGGCGTAAAGCTCAGCTTCAATCTCAATGCGGAATATCAAATCGTGCGCACGCAGCTCACGCGCAATGTCGTCGGAGTGATCGAAGGGACTGATCCGAAGCTGAAAGATACCTATGTAACCTTCGGCGCGCACTACGATCACGTGGGCTATTCTGAGGGCGAGATTGTGCAGGGCGCGAACGGGCCACAGCGCCAGGGCACGGTCGGACGCGTTAAGGCGGGCGCGCTTGAAGATCGCATCTGGAACGGCGCGGATGACGACGGATCGGGAACAGCAACGCTGCTCGGAGTGGCCAAAGCCTTTGCGACAGCTAGCAATGGGCCGAAGCCGAAACGCTCGCTGATGTTCATCTGGTTCGCAGGCGAAGAGCGAGGGCTATGGGGATCGCGTTATTACGTCGATTATCCGTCTGTGCCGCTGGATAAAATCGTCGCCAATCTCAATATGGATATGGTCGGGCGCAATCGCGATGACAAGGCGGAAGAGGAGAACACTGTCTACCTGGTTGGCTCCGATCGCATCAGCACCGAGTTGCATAACCTCACAGTAGATGCCAATGCAAGACTGGGGCATCCGCTCAGGCTCGATTTCGAGATGAATGATCCGACCGACCTGGAGCAGGTCTACTATCGGAGCGATCATTACAGCTATGCGGCCAAAGGAATCCCGATCGTCTTCTTCACGACAGGGCTGCACCCGGACTATCACGCAAACACCGACAGCATCGAGAAGATCAACTATGAAAAGATGGCTCGCGTCGGGCAGCTGGTTTACGAAACGGGACGTCGTGTTGCCAACCTCGATCACGCGCCGGCGCGCGATAACCGTGGGCCGCGCGTTGGTAAGGGAAGTAATGGGAAGATAGTCGAGTGAGGCAATCTCTGATGCAGCGCGCGTCACTCGTATCGCAGTGCGACCATCGGATCCACTTTCATCGCGCGTCGTGCAGGGATGTAACAGGCCAGCAGCGCTACCGAAGCCAGCACTACGGCGACGACTGCAAATGTCAGCGGATCATTCGGTCTCACACCGTAAAGCAGAGGATCCATCATGCGAGTGACGATAACCGCGCCTCCGGTTCCTATTACAATTCCAACGACCGCGAGCTTCATTCCTTGTGTCAGCACTAAACGTAAAACATCCGCCCTCCGCGCACCGAGGGCCACGCGAATACCGATCTCGTGCGTCCGTTGCGCGATCGTGTACGACATTACGCCATAAATGCCCACTGCGGCGAGAATGATTGCGACAATTGCGAGAGCGCTCAGCAGATACGCCGTCGCGCGAGGCGCAGCCATCATGTCGGATAAGAACTGCTCCATCGTTCTGACGCGGTAGACCGGCTGATCCTTGTCCACTGACAGTACGGCTTCGCGCATCGCCGGAGCGAGTTGGGACGGATCGGAAACAGTGCGCGCCACCAGCGTCATGGCAATCCTGGGCCGTTGCAGCGCGGGCACGAACATCTCAGGCCCGGCATCCTGGGCCAGCTCGAAATGCTTGATGTCTCTGACCACGCCGATAATCTCACGCCATGGTCTTGGCGCAAGATCAAAGATCTGAATGCGCTTGCCGATTGGATCCTCACCCGGCCAAAACTTCTTTGCCATCGCTTCATTAATGACCAGGACTTCGACTGCACCCTGACGGTCGAGTTCTGTGATTTCCCGGCCTCGCAGCAATCGCATTCCCATCGTGCGAAAGTAATCTGTGCTGACGGCGCGCCATTGCGCATTCCCCCACGCCGTCGCGTGCGGGCGACCTTCGATGTTGAAGAGAAAGACGCCGCCATCGCCGCTGAGCGGCAAGTCGCTGACTGCTCCAGCCGATTCAACTCCGGGTAAAGCTCTGATCCGCTCAATTGCTTGCTGATAAAAGGCCGCCTGCTGTTGCGACTCGCGGTATTTGCTAATCGGCAGCGCAACTTTCATCGTCATCACGTTGTCCGTCCTGTATCCCGTGTCGACCTGCTGAAGACCGATAAAGCTTCTGATCATCAGCCCCGCGCCGATGAGCAGTAATAGTGACAAAGCGATTTCAGCGACCACCAACATACTGCGCATTCGATTGCTCCCGCCGCCTGAGCCGACATTTCGTCCGCCTTCCTTGAGCGATACATTCAAATCCGGTTTTGATGCTTGAATCGCCGGGATCAAGCCAAAAACGAGGCCTGTCAGCAGAGCGACCGCTAATGTGAATATCAGCATGCGTCCATTGATCCCGATTTCGTTGGCTCGCGGGACATTGGCCGGGCTAAGTCTGACAAGGGCTTCAGTGGCCCAGTAAGCCAGCATCAATCCTGCGGCGCCGCCGAATAACGAGAGCAGCAGGTTTTCTGTGACCAGTAGCCGGATGAGCCGCCAGCGGCTTGCTCCCAGGGCCAGGCGAACAGCAATCTCCTTCTGCCTGGCCGATGCGCGAGCGAGTAGCAGATTAGCGACGTTGACACAGGCTATGAGCAGAACGAAACCTACTGCTGCCAGCAATACAAGCAGGGTCCGGCGGACCGATTGGATGACCTCGTCGTGGAGCGAAAATGCATTGATCGTCCACCCTTTGTTGGTTGGGTACTGTTGCTCGAGGCGACCGGCAATTGTGCGCAGCTCGGCTTGCGCTTGCTCAGGCAGCACGCCGGGTTTCAGCCGCGCGATCACCTGAAGAAAATGCGACCCGCGATCGCCGAGGTTTTTCGGGTCATAGGCCATCGGCGTCAGCAACTCAACTTTCATTGACGAGGCCGCCAGTGGGTTGTTCCCGAACGGATCGGGAAACCGAAAGCTTTCGGGCATCACACCAATCACTGAGAAGTTGTTGCCGCTGAGCGAGATTGTCTGATTGACGATGCGCGGATCTGCGCCGAAGCGCCGTTGCCACAGGTCATAGCTCAGAATAGCGACACGGTGTTTACCCGGAACCGCTTCTTCAGGCAGAAAGGCGCGGCCCAGGAATGGCTGCACTCGTAATAACGGGAGGAAACCGGCAGACACGACCGCGGATTGCACACGCTCCGGCTCTCCTGCGCCCGTCAGATTCAGATCTCTTCGGAGATAGGCAGCGATCTGCTCGAAGACCGACTGCTGATCACGATAGTCGACGAAGTTCGGCAGCGAGAAAGAGAAGCGTACATACCCCTCTTTCGGATGGGCCTCATAGACCTGCACCAGACGCTCCGGCTCCGGGTAGGGCAGCGGGCGAAGTAGAATGACGTCAACCGCGCTGAAGATCGCCGTGTTCGCGCCGATGCCGAGCGCCAGGGCGATGACTGCTATAAAGGCAAAGCCCGGCCTGGCCCGCAGCATTCGCCATCCGTAACGCAGGTCGTGAAAGAGCGATTCCATATCGATCCATCCTTTCAGTCTTTTTTCCGGTTGTAGATCAGACTCGCAGTCGGCGCGTCTGTTCGGCCACTTTTCGCCGGTATACCGATCGCTCCGGCTCAATTCACATTCCAACAACCGCCAGTCTTTGATCTGCGCAACGGCCCGTGTAAATGCCTCCTGCTCGGACGCGCCGCGCGCCAGCGAATCCTCGTATACCGATTCGAGGTGCTGTGCCATCTCCTCGACGATCTCCATTTCGCGTCCGGCATCGATCACCAGCGGCGGCAGATGCTCACGAATATATCCCTTCCAATCTCGCATCGTTGACTCTTATAGGAAGTGTCTCCATATATAGCGTCGCCATATATACTCCTACACTCTGATAAAATCAAATCATTTCGGATTTATGGAATGGAGATATTGCTGAGGGAGACGGAAGAGAGAATACGAAACAAACGAAAATAACGAAACAAACGAAAAGTTGTCATTATTTCGTTTGTTTCGTTATTTTCGTTTGTTTCGTATTCTCTCTTATTCTGGTCTATTTCTTAGTAGCAGTCCACTTTCCCCGCGGGCCTTTAGTGAATTCAACGGTGCCTGTCATCTTCACGCTTGTTTCAATGGTTCCGGTATATGTTGCTTTAAGAGTCTCACCATCTTGGCTGCTGAATTCAAACCAAAATACCGCCTTATTACCTTTCACAGTGCCGGTAACTTTATATTCTCCTAGTGGGCCATTGTAGCTGCCTGTGAGACTCTCACCCTTCTGGTTAAAGACAAAAGTCGGATCTCCGTGTCCACCATTCTCCAGATCAACAGAGAAAATCCAGGTACCGGAAATATCATCCGCGCTGGCCGCGAGATTGCCGGCTCCAAGAGGCGAGCCAAGCAAAACTATCACGAGGGTTAACAATAAGGAGTTCTTCATATTTACCTTCTATGTGATAGATGATGGATGCTGAAGCATCTCTATCTATCTGGAGGAGCCTCTCAGCTTGCGGACGTAGTCGCTATCTACCCCGAAAATTCTCAGTTTAACCAGTTCGTCCGCGGTCAGTTTATTGAAACCAGCCTCGCGCATCTCTTTGATGAACTTTCCATCTATATGATGAATGCGGAAAGCGATCAGCTTATCCAGCGGTAAGTTGCTGTAACCCAGCTCGCCCAGTTCCTTCACGAATTCCGGATCAACTCGATGAATGCGGATCGCAATCAACTTGTCTACAGGCGGCTTCTCATAGCCGAGCGCCTGAATTTCTCGGACGAAGGCTTCGTCAACCCTGTGGATCCGCATCGCCACCAGTTTGTTCGCCGGAACAGCGTCATAGCCCAGCGCGCGCATGCCGCGGATGAACTCTTCATTCACCTTGAAGATACGGAACGAAATCAGATTGCCAGTTGAGAGGTTGGTATAACCGAGCGCTTTCATCTCACTCACAAATTTTGTGTTAACATCATGAATCGCCATGGCGAACAATTTTTCGGATGAAAGATCCTCGTAGCCCAGATTGCGCATCGCACCGATGAATGCGGCACTGGGCGTGAATCGGAAATCGCCGACACCCTTGCCGTCTTTAAATATTCCGTTGAAAGCCACTGTCCCCGCTTCTCTGTTGAGCGTGAACTGCACGTTCGCATTCGCATCGGGATTGAGGCCGCTGAAATCCTGCAACGGTAGATCAAAGCTCGACTGTGAGTAGTTATTGCGGCCATCCCTTACAGTCGTTAATGACAGCCAGAGCATTCTTCCTTTATCGGTCTCTTTGACTTTGGCCGTCCAATCGCCGGTGATAGGTTCTTGCGAAACCGAACTTTGAATTGCGTTGGAGGGTTTGGAAAAGCTGGATAGCAGCAGTACTGCAGTGATGATAAATAGTTTTCGCATGGACTTCTCCTCGGAAATAGATGCTAGATGCTAGATGCTAGATGCTAGGACGCTCACCTAGCATCTAGCATCTAGCATCTAGCATCTTATTCAATCATTTCAGTTCTTCAGCAGGATCTTATCAATCCCGCGGAGCTTCATTTCGATCAGTTGATTCATTGAGACGTTTTTCAGCCCGGCTGCACGTAACTTCTTCACATAATCGGGCGTCACTTCATACTTCTTGAGCATGATCAGTTCTTCGACAGTCAATTTGTCGAATCCCGCTTCGCGCATCTCTTTGACATAGCTCTCGGTCACACCATGCATCTTCAGATTTGTCAGTTGTTCGGCAGTAAGATTGTCATAACCCAACTTTTTCATCGCCGCTACGAACTCCGGCGTGACGCCGAACATACTCAGCTTCGTGAGCGATTTGATCTCCAGGTCATACCCCGCCTTCTTCATCTCTCTGATGTAGTCCGGTGTGACGCCGCGTAGCTTCAGTTCCACCAGGTCTCTGACTGAAGGCTTCTCACCGATCAACGCCTTTGCTTCTTTGGCGAATTCTTCGTTTACTCCGTACATATGTAACTGCACCAGCTCTTGCGCCGACAGATTGTCATAGCCGGCTCGGCGCATCGCCTCGATGAATTCCGGCGTTACATCTCGCAACTTCAGCAGGATGATGTTTTCTACCGTCAGCTCCGAGCTCTGCCCTGAACCTTGAGCCATAGCCAGCCCATGGATTCGTCCAAAACCCTTGGCAAATGACCTGCCCCGCAATTCATGACTCATTTTTCGTTGTTCCTTACGCATTCTTGCCTGCAATTGGCGCTCTCTCTTCTGCACCTCACGCACTCTTTGCTTCGATCGAGGCGACCTCAGTTGCGTTGCCTGTAGTTCGTCTGATTGAATGACAGCTTCTTCACTGCTCACTTCAAATGCTGCTTCAATCTCCGTCAATACCTGGGCCAATTTCGCGTCCTGAAGCTCAAGTCCGCTTTGCTCAGCGGCAAGTTCAGGTTCAATATTCAACTCTTCCGCTTCGATCAGTTGCGTTGTCTCGATCGAACTTTCGGCGAGTAGTTTCTGCCTATCTTTTTTGGCAGCATCATCCGAGTTAGCCTTTCCTTGGGAGCGCGGAAGTTTGATCGGCGCAGCTGACGGATCAGCCTTTTTCTTCTTCTGCTGCGCAGCCGCATCCGTCCAGGGCTCGAGCGCAGCGAGCGGCAGAATAAGACAGAAAGTGAGGAGGACAACCAGGGCTTTGAAACGCTGCGACAATCCTAATCGCCTGACGGTCGGATCGAGGATCGCCTGCACGCGGCTTTCCAGATGTGAACAGGCCATTCCTACTGCTACCTGAGGCGTTCCACTAACCGATTCCACTGATCCTGCCATATCCACCAAATAACTCGCATAATCTGAAGCGCGTGTGCCGACTCTAAGCACATAATCATCACAGGCCAGTTCGCGCTCGATGCGCAGTCGCCGCGCGGCCAACCAGACCAGCGGATTGAACCATTGCAGCGCGCAAGCCATGTGCGACAGTATTTGAGTCAGGCAATCACACCGCCGGATATGCGCCATTTCGTGCAGCAGCACGATCTTTTTACACTCGATTGACCACTCATCCGCCTCTGCCGGCACCAACACAACTGGGCTCAGAATGCCCCACGTCATGGGCATCCTGACGTACTGGCTTTTGAGGAGCGGGATATGCACTCGCAGCTGCAGTTGTGCTTCGAGACGCTTCGCCGTCGTAGTCCACTGATAGTCAATCAAATATTCCGCTTCCCTCGTCAACGCCCAGACCCTGATCGTGGCAGAAGCAACCCGCGCCAGCACGATCACCGCGCCGATCAACCAGATCAAGAGCGCGAGATGCGACCAGTGGAAGGGCAGAGCTTGCGAGGCCGGGAGAAGCGAGGTGGCAGCTTTCTGCATTGGCTGCTCAATTACAGCCGGTTTGGCATTCTGCACAGCGTAAGCCAAGATGATGCCTTCAGACCCAGGAGCCGCTAAATCTTTGAGGACTACCTCGTCAGCGGTCTCCGTTTCCACCTGCGGCACAACCAGCAGTGAGGGCAAGAGCGACACGCGCCATTCCGGAAGCGTCAGGGTCAGAGGCATCAAGATCAGTAGGCTGAGGAGCGCAAATGCCCAGACCAGATGCCGTGTCGCCGCAGATGTTCGCCGTAACAGCAGACTCAGCGCGCCTGCCGCCAGCAGTATGAGTGCGCCCTTGAGCGAAACATCGAGCAGCCACTGCAACCATTCGATCGACTGCGCCGGTGGAGCATTCAAATTCGTCATGAGGTCGATCATCAGCGTCCTTCCTTTCTGGCTTCCTCGATTAATTGTGAAAGCCGGTCCAGTTCTTCCGGAGTAAGCTTTGAACGTGACAGATCGAGCAGCGCGACGACGGCCTGTTCGGTCGAGCCGTCGAAGAAAGTTTGCAAGAGGTTCTTCAGCGCCGATCTGCCGGCCCTCTTGCGCGCCAGCGTTGCCTTGTAAACATAACGCTGTCCGTCCTGCTCGTGCCGCAGATAACCCTTTTCCTCCATCAATCGCAGCAGCGCCCGCACCGCCGAATAGCTCGGAGGATTCGGCAGCTGGTCCATTACCTCCTGGGCCGTCGCCTGCCCGTGCTGATGAATGATGTCCATAATCTGCCGCTCGCGGCGGCTCAGTTGATTTTGTGATCTGGTAGCCATTGCTTCGTTCTCAGCCTGATAGAAATTGGGCGGGAGTTGATCTCCGCCCGGTTATTACGCTCGATAAACCCGTCTTGATGCTAAAAATTTAGCAGCAAATCGGCGAGCGGTCAAGACCGTAGTGCTGATTTTTTAGCACTTTCATCTCCCCAAGATAGAATACGAAAAAAACAGTTTTCAGTTTTCAGTTTTCAGCTGGGGCGAAATATTACTGAAAACTGAAAACTGAAAACTGTTTGTAGTATTTGCGGAATTCATCTAACCTTTCAATCTTAAAAACTACATCAGAACAGATCAATATGTTGCTTGGAATTGATTTTGGAACAACCCGCACAGTTGTGGCTGCAGTAAACCGGGGTAACTACCCCACTGTCAGTTTTCAACCGGAGAGCGGCGACACTCTTGACTGGTATCCATCGGTAGTCGCTTCGCGCGGCGACGAACTCGTCTTCGGTCTCGATGCAGCATTGAAACAGAGTGAACCAGACTGGGTTGTGCTACGCTCATTCAAACGCCAATTAGGGACGCTCGGACCTGAGGCGCAAATCGAACTCGGCGAACACCGCTTGTCCGCGCTTGAACTACTAACGGGCTTTCTCTCACACCTTCGGCAAGATCTGCTCGCTCGTTCGAATCTGCGTGTCAAGCCGCGGGATAAGTTGCAAGCAACGATCTCCGTCCCGGCCAATTCCAACAGTAACCAGCGGTTCATTACGCTCGAGGCCTTCCGTCGCGCGGGCTTTGAGGTGCGTGGAATGATGAACGAGCCATCGGCAGCCGGCATTGAATACGCTCACCATCTCGCCACCAACGCCGTCTCGAAGCGGGAAGTCCTCGTCGTTTACGACTTTGGGGGAGGCACTTTCGACTCTTCCGTCATCAGCCTCGTCGACCGCGACCATCAGATCTTGAGCAGTGAAGGGATCGCTAAACTCGGCGGTGATAACTTCGACATCATCTTGCTCGATCTAGCGCTCAAAGCAGCGGATATTCACGAGATTTCCGACTCGGCGCTGGCGCGGATGCTGGAAGAGTGCCGGCACAAGAAAGAGAGTCTCCATCCCAACACACGCCGTATCACCATTGATCTGGGCCTTGGAATCGAAGGCGCGGGCGAAGTCACCATCAGCGTCAATGACTTCTATGAGGAGTGCCGGCCTCTGATCGAAAGCACGATCGAGGCGATGGAGCAGGCGATGGAAAACTCCATGCGCGAAGCCGGCCTCGACCTGAACGAGTCAGCTGCGGTTTATCTCGTCGGCGGCTCGAGCGATCTACCGCTCGTCTCGCGGTTGCTCCGAGAAAAATACGGGCGACAGGTGCGGCGCTCGCCATACCCTCGAGCGGCGACAGCAGTCGGTCTGGCTATCGCGGCTGATACCTCCACCGGCTACAAGTTGCGTGAACGATTCTCACGCAACTTCGGAGTCTGGCGTGAGTTGAACGACGGCAGAGCGATCGGGTTCGATGTTCTCTTCGAGAAGGACACGCCACTGCCTCCCAAGGGAGAGCCGCCACTGGTGCGCAGGCGAAGGTATATCCCGGCCCACAACATTGGTGATTTTCGTTACCTCGAGTGCGGTCGCGTTGATCAAGCAGGGCAACCCCAGGGCGACATCGCGCCCTGGGACGAGGTAATCTTTCCATTCGATCCCGCCCTTCGATCATCCGATGGCATACAGAACGCGGAGATTACTCGGGGAGAACGGTACACTAATCTCATCGAAGAAGTATATTCCTGTGACGCCAACGGCATGATCGAGGTTGAGATCGCCGATATCACTAATCACTTCAGCCGTCGCTATCGCCTGCATGGAGGAAAGAGTTGAGAGCGGGGAGCGGGGGACGGGGCGACGGGGCGACGGGGGGACGG
>JAKEHZ010000282.1 GCA_022614735.1 Acidobacteriota bacterium
AGTCAGCTGCGAAATTGTAACTGGCTGTCTTTATTGATGATTCGTCGTTTCGTTTGTTTCTCAGGGTAGGTGCTTCACTCTTTACCTGTTGTCAGATATCGACTCGGTTTGTTCCACAGAAACATTATCTACGTATCTTTCTGTGTCAGCCGTTTCTTGAAAGATCTCAGATTTGCTAAATCTAACGGTTTTTGTGACGGTTTTATAGTTCTCTGTAATTGGAGTTCTCTCGCATATTCTGGGGGAAATAGGCGGGGGAGCTTAACTTGCAGAATATAGATGTTAGAAAATATCGAGACTGAAGTTAATAGAGAATACAGTGTAAGCTCAAGGTTTCACCTGCGGAAAAAAACACTCTGAAATCCCTTAACCAAGTCCTCGAACTGAAGCAATCATATTCTTCAGGCTGCTCGTCGCATCGATTACCGCGGTCGGCTCGTGCCCGCAATGAACCATGCAATCACGGCAGCGTGGATTTCCGCTCTTGTGACCGTAATTCTCCCACTCGGTCACTTCGAGCAGCTCATTAAATGTTTTCGCATATCCCTCATTGAGTAAATAACAGGGCTTCTGCCAGCCGAAAATATTGTAATTCGGGCACCCCCAGGGTGTACATTCGTAATCGATCTCGCCCATCAGGAACCTCAGGTAGAAGGGCGATTGATTAAACTGCCACTTTTTGCCACGCCGGGCGCGGAGAGGTGCGAAGACCTCGCGGAAGAGAGCCTTTGTCTGCTCACGTTTAAGGAAATGTTCCTGATCCGGCGCCCAGGCGTAACTGTAACCGGGCGAGATAGTCATTCCATCAACGCCAAGCTCTGTGAGAAAATCGAACATCTCGTGTAACTCTTTGGGATCTTCGCCATCAAAGACTGTTGTGTTCGTATTAACACGGAAACCACGGTTTTTTGCCTCTTTGATCGCGCTCACGGCAATGTCGAAAGTCCCAGCGCGATCAACCAGCTTGTCATGACGCTCCCTCATCCCGTCCAGATGAATATTGAATGTCAAGTAAGGTGACGGTTCGAATTGATCAAGATTCTTTTCGAGCAGTATTGCATTAGAGCAGAGATAAACAAATTTCTTGCGCTCGATCATCCCTTTGACGATCTCGCCAATTTCGGGATGGAGTAGCGGTTCGCCCCCCGCAATCGAGACGACCGGTGCGCCGCATTCTTCGACGGCCCTAAACGCCTCATCAGGTGACATGCTCTTCTTCAGAATTTCACTCGGATATTGGATTTTACCGCAACCGACGCAGGCCAGGTTACATCGAAAAAGCGGCTCCAGCATGAGAACAAGCGGATAACGTCTTTTGCCTTTCAACTTCTGTTTGAACACATAAGCGCCGACCTTCATTGCCTGGCGCAGAGTGACTGCCATATCATCCCTCTCCTTAAGTTAGAAATCCGAGGTCTAGAAATGATGCGGTATTTTCGCCTGTTACCCCGCATTCCGCAAATAAAAAAAGACGAAAGAAGGAAAACGGAACAAACGGAAATAACGGAACAAACGGAACAAACGGAACAAACGGAACAAACGGAAAAATCCCAGAGAATTTCCGTTTGTTCCGTTATTTCCGTTTGTTCCGTTTTCCCTTATTCCATTCATCAATAGCTCTCCAGGCCTGATTACAATCTATTGCCTGGCCTGTTGAGCGCCAGCCGGCAGCGGCTTGCGTGGAAATCTCTCATCACGCATCGCGGCGTTATAGACGAAGGCCGCCATAATCACCGAAGCCTGCTTCATATCGTCCGCCTGGATGCGATCGTAAACATCCATATTCGAATGGTGCGTGCGGGTATCGTACTCGATTGGGTCCTGAATAAATTGGAAGCCCGGCAGACCTACTCTGTCGAACGACAGGTGATCCGTACCTCCGGTATTCTGCATCGTCAAGGTCGCAGCGCCGAGATCGCGGAACGGCGCAAGCCACGCGCGGAAGATCGGGCGGACGGCGTCATTGCCCTGCATATATACCCCACGAATCTTGCCCGTGCCGTTGTCGAGATTGAAATAGACCGAGAATTTGTTGTAACCGGGCTTGGTGATAATCGGCCCCTGTGGAGCCGTCCCTCCCGGCACAAAATCCTGTTGTTGTCGTTGCCCCTGCTGCGTCTGGCTCTCCGCAAAATGTTTGGTGACGTAGGCCCGCGAACCGAGCAATCCCTGTTCTTCACCGCTCCAGAGCGCAATGCGAATCGTGCGGCGCGGTTTGACGCCCAAAGCTTTCAGGATGCGCACTGCTTCCATAGCGACGGAAATGCCGGCAGCATTGTCAGTCGCACCGGTACCGCCGTGCCACGAATCCATATGGCCCCCGAGCATCACAATCTCATCTTTTTTGTCGCTGCCAACGATTTCGGCAACGGTGTTGTATCCCATGAGGTCCTCGTCGTGAAACTTCGCCGAGATGTTCAGCTCAATCTTGACCGGAATGCCTTTCTGCAGAATGCGTGAGATACGGCCATAGTGTTCAACCGCAATGACAACAGACGGCAAAGCCGGTGTAGCATTTTTGTCACGCGATCCGCCTCCTTGGACAAAAACTGTTCCGCCATCGCCCACGCGACTGAACCTGATCACTGCTGCCGCGCCTTCCTCTTTTAGGAAAGCGCTGATCTTCTGGGCCAGTTGCATTCTCTCGCGTCTGGATTGTTGCTGTTCCGGCGAAAATTGGCGGCCTGGGCCCGGATCATCATTTGCCCTTCTCAAAAGCTCTTCATCACTGTAACGATCGGCGGGAGCCTTGAACAACGCTCTGACCTCACGAAGAGCTTCGGTCATCACGAATTTGCCTTTCAGCTTTCCTTTGTACTTCCCAAAATCGGCTTCTGATTTGATTTCGGTAAGGACAACTTCGGCCGTCACTGGCCCGTTTGTCCCTGGTGTCCAGGCTTCAGGATAAGCGATGATCGGGAATGGAGCAGGCTCAATGACATGCGCAGATATTTTGTCAAAAGACCAGCCACGACCGAATGGCCCCCACCCTTCGAGCTGAGTATTTTCCAGCCCCCACTCAGTTAGCTTATTTTTTGTCCACTCGTTAGCTGCTTTCATTCCGGGTGAGCCGGTCAAACGATAGCCGATGACATCGGTCAGCCAACTGAGCGTCTCCATCACTTTTGAGCGTTCCAAACCCTCTTCACGAATCTTCTTCATCATCTCCAGGTCTACTTTCTCGACCTGAGTAACTTGTGCTCCGGCAGTCAAGCCTATGATCAGCACGGCCGTGATCAGGACAATCGCACGCTTGAAACGAGGATCTATCATGTGGTTTTCCTCCAAGGGAACAAAAAGAGATCATTAAAAACTATATTTCGATTCGACTGTTTATCTGTCTGGTAGTACACGCAAAATCCCATATTGGTTACGTAAATTCAAGGAGCGATAAAGGGGCACCGATCTTTTGCTTGCAGTTGAGCTTATGCGATGTTAAAAAAATGACGAGCATTTGCCAAAAATGGTAACCTATTTAGGCTAAAACGCTAAGCGCTCTCTATACTGGAGGTCTCTTTTGAAACGCTACACAATTCTGACCCTGACAATTTTGCTCGCACTCGTCTGCGCCCATCAAACTCCATCGAACTCGCAGACGAGACCGAAACGTCGTGCCACCCCCACACCCGCGCCCGTGATCGATATGCGTCCGGAAGCAACTCGGGTAGCCGACCAGATCAAGAACTTCAGCAGGTTCCTTTACATCTACGGTAAAGTACAAAACAGTATCGAATTTGCCGAGGAGGAGGCCAAACGTGCTCAGGCCAATCCAAAAGTTGCGGCTCCGAATCCGGCTCTGAACAAGAAAAACAAGGATGACATAGTTGCAAGCATCAACGGCCTGCGGACGGGATTGGCTACTCTGGTGAATAGTTGGCAGGGGAACCCACGATTGCAGATACAATATCTGAAAATTTCCTATGCTGCCGAGGCAACAGCGAGTGCAGAGCAACTTGCTACAGCGGGACGATACAGAGATGCCGGTAACGCTTTGATCACGGCTGTCGAACGGCTGACAGACACCTTGATTTCAATGCGTCTGCAATAGGATGAGAGTTTTGATTGCGGATTGCGGATTGCGGATTGCGGATTTTTTATCTGCAGGGATCGAGTTCAAAACGAAACCTGGAGATGACAAATCCGCAATCCGCAATCCGCAATCCGCAATCTCTCACCCTCTCTCCCCTCCCGTCATCATCAAACCAATCTCTTCCTGATCAACCTTCAGCGGATCGACTTCTCCGACAACCCGCCCCTGATACATCACCAGCACTCGATCGGAGAGTGAGAGGACCTCTTCCAGTTCAGCGGAAACGAGCAAGACCGCTGCACCGGCATTACGTAAATCAATAAGCTGGCGGTGAATGAATTCTATTGCGCCGATGTCTACACCACGCGTAGGCTGTGAAACGAGCAAGAGCTTCGGATGCAGATCGAACTCTCGCCCGATGATCAATTTCTGTTGGTTGCCGCCGGACAACGCTCGTGCCGGCAGAAACGGATCTGGCGGACGCACATCGAAATCACGAATCACTCGCCCGGCTTTCCTCTCGACTGCTTTTTCATCAATCAACCCAAACCATGAAGAGACCGCAGGCTCTCGATAATGAGTGCCGAGAATAGTATTGTCTGCCAGATCAAAATCCAGCAACAATCCGCGCCGGTGGCGATCTTCGGGGATATGTGCGATGCCGAGTTCTTTGATCCTGCGCGCGGAAAGCCGGCTGATCTCTCTCCCTCCAAGCGCAACGCTCCCGTTGCTCGAGCGCTCCAAACCGGCGAGAACTTCAATCAATTGTGTCTGCCCGTTTCCCTCGACGCCCGCGATGCCGACAATTTCTCCCGCGCGGACTTCAAAAGAGATGTCGTTGAGCTTGGCGCCAAAACGCAGGCCCTTCACGCTAAGAACAACCTCTTTCGGCTGCGCCGCAGTCTTTTCAACCCGCAACAAAACATCGCGTCCCACCATTAAACGCGCCAGTTCAGCTGCGCTGGTCTCGCGCGTCG
>JAKEHZ010000283.1 GCA_022614735.1 Acidobacteriota bacterium
GCCAGCGGGATTTGTTTTACACGGGTATGACTCGCGCCACAGAGTCAGTTCGCATCCTGAGCAACATGGGCTCGCAGGAAGTCCTTTCCAGGTGGCTTGCCGGAAAAAATTGAACCATGCGTGAAAGATCTGAAATGATTGAGTGGATCCGTGGCGAACTGGTCGGCCCCTCCCGACCACTGTCCGAACCGACCGTCATTGCGTTTGCCAACAGGGAATTTGTTGACGCTGTCGCGCTTCGTAGCGGGCCGCTTGTCTGGCAGCCGGAGCCCGTAGGACCAAACCAGGAGATTCTTTATTATCAGCGAGAGTCTCCACACCGGAGGTATGGCGCCGGTCTACTCCATCCTGCGGCGGCGGCCCTCACAGTAGCGACGCCACAGCCCGATGAGATAGCCCTGCAAGCCGCCGATACGATCGGAGCAGAGACCGATCCTGAAATTATTTCCGAGGCCGATGATGACTCGGGTGATCGCGAAGCGTCAAATCTTCAGGACTCATTAGACGCGTCTGATGATTTTGAAGTCACCAGCCCCGACATCCGACATCCCTCAACGATTGGGATCTCCTTTTGCGCCCGTTTGGATAAGGACGGGAGGATTGTCGTCAGGCTGTCACAGAGCAGACGCTTTTCCTGGCAGGAGCCAGACAGCCCCCCATTCCAACTGAACGGCCGTTATGAATCCTGCAAGCGTCGGTGGACTGACGATCAGGGCCAATCGCGTGAAACCCCAGTCTGGCGGCGACACCCGGCCGTGTTGCCTGAATCTGAGGTGGTTATAGACCGCCGGGACATGGTACCAAGCCGTCCGATGCGCATCGATGTGGCTATGCCCGAAGGCTCTCCCCTGACCCTCCGCATAGAGGTTTTCCCCCGGTACCGAGAGCAGGAGGATGTCTGGTTGCTGACTGTGGTTCTGCGCAACTCTACCCAGCCTGACGTAGCCCTTGAGCCACACGCCGCCATCCTGTATCAGACCTACTTTGAGGTAGGTGTCGAAAAGGGGCGTATTGAAAAGTATCCTGAGAGCCAGCGCCCGTTCGAGCGACTTGACATGGAAGAGCAGTCCCTGGCGCTCCTCTATCGTGAATCAGCAACCTGGGGCATTGGTCACGGCTGTGCGGCCGGATGGGATACGGAACCGGGACAGACCCCGGCGCTTCTATTCTCGGATGTCATGCCGGCTGTGCAATTACCAAGCATGACTCCCGACATTGAAGACGCCCAAGGGAACCAGATCAAGTTGTCTATGCGGGCGCTCGCGTCACTCCCCGATGATGGCTCAGGGCCAGCATGGCAGTCACTCGAAAATCTGTCGACGGAATATGCTGCATGGATCCGGCGCGGCCGTGATCAAGTAGCAACCTTGGATCAGAGATACCAACCTGTTGCCACACGTCACCTCGATGCGTGCGAAGTCTGTCTCGGGCGGATTAACGCTGGCCTTTCCCTGCTGAGAAACAAGGCTAATGTTCTTCGTGCGTTTCGGCTGGCAAATCTGGTCATGCTTCTCCAGCAGATTGGAACCAAACAGTTGACGAAACGTCGCCTCCAATGGAACCCAACCGAGAAACGCGTCACCCCCGAAAGTCCTCCACAATCTCCCTGGGATATTTTTCAGCAACACCAGGAGAGTAAGGGAGTGGGATCGTGGAGGGCATTCCAGATCGCGTTCCTACTGATGTCACTGGATGGATCTCGGGACGGCCATTCGACTGAGCGTGAACTGGTTGATCTTATCTGGTTCCCCACCGGTGGTGGCAAGACTGAGGCCTACCTTGCAGTGATGGCCTTCTACATGTTCCATGAGCGCTTCATGATTGCAGGCGACAACTCCGGCCCGCGACGGGATGGCACGAATGTTCTGATGCGCTATACATTGAGAATGCTCACCACTCAGCAATTTCAGCGAGCGGCCAGTCTGATTTGCGCAATGGAATTTTTGCGGCGCGAGCCTGCAAAGCATGGTCTGGGGAGTATCCCCGGTCAGCGTTTCTCGCTGGGGCTTTGGATAGGAGGTGATGGCAGCCCCAACAAAATTGACAGTGCGAGGACCGAGCTCAATAAGTTTCGTAAGGGTGATGTGGCCGGCAATCCCCTTGTTTTGACGGAATGTCCCTGGTGCAGAGCGGAAATCGGGCGGTATGAGGGCCCGGAACCGAAATCCATCCCGAAGAATAAGTCGGATGCCTGGCGGACCAGAGGAATCACCGAGATTAACAAAGAAGGTCCGTTACTGCATTGTACGGACGGCGAGTGTTCGTTCGGGCAGGAAGACTGGCAGAGTTGGTTACCAGTTGAGGTCATTGATGAGCGGATCTACCGGCAGCCGCCATCCCTTGTGATCGGGACTGCAGACAAACTTGCAATCGTCGCATACCGACCAGAAGCGGGAGCGCTCTTCGGCCGCACGATAACAGGCGGCCGATTGCGACAGCAGTATCTACCTCCGGGTCTGATCATTCAGGACGAGCTCCATCTTATCTCCGGTCCGCTGGGAACAATGTATGCCTTGTACGAGGGGATCTTTGAGCGGCTGTGCTCATACCAGCAAAACGGCAATTGGGTGAAGCCAAAGCTGATAGCATCCACAGCAACAATACGTGGCGCGGCTGATCAGGTCATGGCTCTTTATGCCCGACCACGGACCAGCTTGTTTCCTGCTCCCGGCCTGCTGATGGGTGATTCCTTTTTCGGCCGGTATGCTCGGGACGAAGCAGGGGGCCTTCATGACGGGCGCCTCTACGTCGGTATTCACGCAAGTGATTACGGCTCCGTGCTTACCACCCAGGTGCGGACCTTCTCATCCGCATTGTTCCGCCCATTCTCGCTACCAGCGAATCAACGCGACCCGTGGTGGACACTGCTGGCTTTCTACAATAGCATCCGTGAATTGGGTGGGGCCAAGACTCTGTTCGATTCTGATATCCGCTCCCGGCTTAAGTTCGTATTCAACCGCGAAGGATTTACAGACAGCCGGCGTAATCTCAGGATTGTTGAGGAACTGACCAGCCGCCTTTCACAGGCCGAGATCGTCGGCATGATGGAAAAGCTATCTGCGCGCTACACAGGGGCGCCAGGTGACATGACCCCCGACGCATGTCTGGCTTCCAACATTATTGAAGTCGGAGTAGATATTGACCGGCTTTCGCTTATGGGGGTCATCGGCCAGCCTAAGACTACGGCGACCTACATCCAGATAACTGGTCGTGTTGGCCGTCGTTGGTGGGAAAGGCCGGGCCTTATATTGATGATCTACAACCCGTCAAAAAGTCGTGACCGATCTCACTTCGAGCAATTCCACAGCTACCACCGTCGCCTCTACGAACGGGTGGAACCCACATCGGCGACGCCGTTCGCTCTTTCCGCCATACAACGCGCACTTCCGGGAGCGCTGATTGCGTGGGCGCGTCAGCACAGTGATGCCCCTGTCCAGAACAAAACGGCTTATGCCGACGCGGTGGAATGCGCTTATCAGATCCTGCTGGATCGCTGCCAGATAGTTCAGTTACCTGAAGATCAGGAGAGGTCGTTACAGGAGATGGAAAGAGTTCGAAATGAGCTGGAGCACAAGTGGGGACTGAATCCGCAGGAGTGGGAGGACTTCCCGCAAAGTGTGGACGGAGAGTACCTGATGCTCTGGCCGGGGCAATTTGCAACGCTTAAGCAGAGGCAGCATGGGATTATCGTCCCTAGCAGCATGCGCCAAGTCGATGGCAGCGCCGAGCTCCGCATCGACCAGGGGTACGCTCCGGTGCCGGCGGCGCCTGTCAATACTCCTGCCAATCCACCGGCTAGCTCCAAAACTCAGTAACAATCATGGGAAACAAACAAATTCGCATCGGCCAGCTCATCGCCCCCTTCGGCCCTGGCAGCCTTTACACAGACCGGCACGGCATCCCTCATGTTGTTTGCGGGCTCGATCACTGGTTCTTTCGGTGGGATGAAACCCGTGGTCTAGTGCGTTGCGATAATCAGACCGAGTTCGAGCGTGTCGAACCTCGTCTATCCTCCCTGCTTCATGTGGACCGATTTTGCGCGCCTCCCGACTTCCGGTATGTACGGCGCGGCTCTCACGCGCCGCCCAATGCCATGTTGTATGTCCCTGCGCAGCGCTTTCCCCGCTGGTATCGTCACACGCGCACAGGAGAGATGCGTAGATTTAACCTTCACACCACCCGAATTGACAGGCCTTCAGATGGTCGCTGGCAGCCCGTACGCTTTGTCGCTGTTTGTGCTAACGGGCATCTCTGTGAATTCCCCTGGAAGGATTGGATTGGTTGTACGTGCGCTGACGATGGGAATCTTATTTTAACAGACCGCGGCGGCTCAGATCTGACCAGTATCAGAATCGAATGCAAATCGTGCCCCGCGGAATCTCCAGGACATAAAGGCAAAAACCTGTCAGGGACCACAACCAAGCCTAACATGGAGACAGGTGAGCAAAGTGCTTTTCAGCGGGTCGGCATTACGTGCCCCGGCGATCGACCGTGGCTCGGTGAGCAGGCCAACGAGCAGCCTTGCGATCAGCCCCTCATCGGTGCGCTCATCAACCAGGTCAACCTCTACTTTCCTAGAACCATTTCAGCCATCACCCTGCCCGATCTCCAGCCTAGAAGCGAGGAGGTTGTGAGAATAAGGAATGAGGTTGAGGCTGACCAATCAAATACTGGTATCGCAAAAACCCTTTGGAATATGAATAATCGTGCAGGGGCTGTTGCTCTGATTGAGAGCGGACTTGTTGGCCGTGGAATCGATGCCGAACGCGCCCATATCGAGGAGGCTCTGGAGAGCCTGTTCGATCCGGCCGGCGCCTCACTGTTCTCCGGCGTGGAGTTGCCCTCTGACCCTGAGTCTGATCTCCTTGCATTCCGGCGCGCTGAATTCAACATCATCCGGAACGAGGTAAACGATCCAGAGCGCGTGCCTAATCTGCGCGTAATATCTACGTCTGTCTCTATCGATCTCTCGCATTGGTTTGATAAGGTGAATCTTGTTGAGCGGTTGCGTGAGACCAGGGTTTTCTATGGCTTCGACCGCCTAGAACAAAACAACAAACCACTGGATGATATGCCAGACAAGGCTATGCGACAACTGTTTCGGAACCCGCCCATTGTCCCCCAGGAGAGATGGCTTCCGGCAATTGAAGTATTTGGCGAAGGCATCTACATTGAACTAAACGAACATAGCCTCAACGAATGGCAATCTGCTAATTCCGAGTGGCTCGAAAATCGCCTCGATGATGGTTATATCGCACGCTTGAGCGGCATCTTTCAAACCTTTCCACCGCTGGGAATGGCGAACCGTTCCTGGACATCTCGCTATCTGCTGGTTCACAGTCTCGCGCACATCCTGATCAATCAACTTGTATTCGAGTGCGGTTACAGTACAGCTTCACTTCGCGAGCGTCTCTACATCTCGGCTGATAATAACGCGCCTATGGCCGGCTTCCTGATTTATACCGCGGCGGGCGATTCTGAAGGAACCCTGGGCGGATTGGTTCGACTTGGACGGCCCGAGCGGCTCGAACTCTTGGTCTTGCGTGCCTTGAGCCGAGCCTCCTGGTGCTCCGCCGATCCAATATGCTCGGAGCACCTCGGGGGGCAGGGCTCACGACTGGCCAATCTTGCTGCCTGTCATGCATGTATTCTCCTGCCTGAAACATCTTGCGAAACGATCAATCAGGGACTTGATCGCGCAATGGTTGTGGGTATTCCCGAGACTCCTCATCGGGGGTTCATGTCGCGTTTGCTTACAAACACTTATGTCCAATGATCAATCCCCACGTTGAGCAACCTGTCGCTGGTTGTCTCTGAACTTCAGAACTTCATCTGTACGCATTGTAACGGCGTCCAGCGCCTTCCCAACCAAGTCCTCATTGAGATTTGAGTAGTCAGCGATAGATTCTTTATCTTCTAACGACTCGGTCCAGTTTTTCAGGGCATCTGATGAGCTCCGGGACTTGGCACTCCCAGACAATCTTTACCTTCCACCCTAGCGCCCGCAACTTCTTGATCACCGCCTGGTCGCGCTCCACGTTCCGTCGAAACTTGGTCTGCCAGAAGTCAATGCGGCTTTTAGGATTATAGGCATATTTGCATTTGGGATGCCGGTGCCAGAAACATCCGTGAACGAAGATCACCGTTTTCAGTTTCGGCAGTACAATGTCCGGACTCCCGGGCAGTGTGCGCACATGAAGACGAAACCTGTAGCCCATTCTGTGAAGCGCGGATCGGATGAGTACTTCGGGGCGGGTGTTCTCCGCCCTTATTCTCGACATGTTCCAACTCCGCTTCTTCTTCGTCAGCCGATCCATTTATTTCTTCTGCTCTACCGCCTTCCGCAGGGCACGATAGACTATGTCCGCGATCTGCCTTGCAAGCAGGGGCGGGACTGCGTTTCCCACCTGCTGGTACTGCGACGTTCGATTTCCCTCAAAGTAGTAATTGTCGGGAAAGGTCTGCACTCGAGCAGCCTCCCGCACCGTGAAACTCCGGCACTGGCACGGGTCGTAATGAATAAAATAATGTCCATCCTTGCGTAGATGCGAAGTAACTGTCGTCGCCGGGCGGTCTCTGAGCTGAACCCTGAACCGGTCTGCAAACATACCATGTCTCTGTTTAACGGCCCCCTTGGCATTTTCATGCTCCGGCAGCAGTTCCCTAGGAAAGTTACAGAGGCGGGGTGATCGCTTATAAACTTCGGCGTAGCAGGCCGCGAACATATACCGAAACAGATCCTTCCGCATGTGGTATCGTGCCGAGTGATTGCACACTCCTCCAATCCGGCTGTCCAAGTACCAGTCCCGGTAGCACCCCACATCAATCGCGGATTCAAGGAACTCACCTCCCAGATCATACCGGGGAAGACTGAGCTCGCCGATGGTAGAAAGAATTTTCTCGTGCAGACTTGAATGTCCATTGTTACCGAACTCTGCCAGCCATTTTCTATCGGTCACTGAACAGAGAGTCTTCAGCCATGCTTCGGGGGAATCCTTTACCCTGGTCAGACCGCTGCGCAGCTTCGGCAGGCCTGAAATCGACTTGGAGACCGGTACCTCCTGTTTCTTGCGTAAAATATCCGGTGTTATTGGAAGGAGATCGCTGCGGATGCCGAGGAGAATGACACGATGTCGCGCCTGCGGGATTCCGTAGTCTTCAGACTTGATGATTGTGTCTTCCGGATCAAGATCAGCTATTGGACTGGCAGGCTTAACCAGAGAAAAGATGCGATATTTAAAGCTTCGCCCGCCTTTTGAGACGCTGTCATACTCAGCAACCGCGTCCGCCGGAGCCTCAAGGTCAGCAAGCATTTTATGGAATATCTTTTGATCACTGATTTTTGAAGAGAGAAGCCCCTTCACATTCTCCATGACGAAAGCTGCCGGCCAATGGTGTGCAATGATGCGCAGGTATTCACGGTAGAGGTAGTGTCTTTCATCCTCTTCGAATTTCTTCTGGTCGGCAGCCACCTTCCCACGCATTCGCGATCTCCCGGCGATGGAGTACGCCTGACACGGCGGGCCTCCGATCAGTACCCATATGTCAGCCGCCCCCTTCGCTTCTTCGATCATCCTTCGCGCCTCTTCCCTCGTGTCTTTGCCGAGCTCAAGGTGACAGGCCTCCGCTGCTGCACTCGCCGCCTGCTCGGGATAATGCTCGAAGAGCGTGTCACGGTCAATTTCTCCCCGGAGATACTGATAATACTCCTCCGGCACGTCTTCCACGGCGAACTGCCTGAAGAAGCTTCTCAGCAGCAGTGTCCGGTGCGCGTCTACATCCTTCTCAATAGATACACAGATTCTGAACGCCTGGCCATGTTGTGGGTAGGTCAGGGAGGCGAAGCCTTCGCTAAGACCACCCGGCCCGGCGAAGATGTCTACTACTGGAATGGGGCCTGGCAGAAATGTCTCATTCATTTATACAAGCACCTTCTGTGATGGCCGCTGACTTCGTATTCGGCATCCATTTCGGGCATAGATCGGAGTCAGCGAATAAATCTGAATGATTTACAGCAGACTGATCGATCTTAGTACTGCCACGCTCCATCCAGGCGCTCTCATTGCCAGGGGAAGGGGACTTCTTGCACGTAGGTTGAGTGAATGTCACTTCGGCAATTAAGGAACACACGGGATTTCAATTATGTCATTCTGGATTTTGCGGCGCTGGTTTGTAAGGCAACCAAACCTGAGCGCCCAAGCTATCCGCTCCCCCACCGCTGTGTCTTCGAACAGGAAAGACTCGGAATATCACGACGCAGGAGGAAACAATGAGTGATGAAAGACTTCACCAGCTTTTTCTATATCCATTGGTTGAGCGCCGGCGCCTGTTGAAATAGGCGGGAGGGACTGCAAGCATGGCAATTCCGCGCCAAACGAAGCCCACAACATCGCCCTCTTTTTCATCGATTCTCAATTATGTGAGTGTCGGCGACCTCAATTTCCAATATGCCCACTCGGTCAACAGGAGGAAACGGAAGCCCCGTTCCAAATAACTGAATGTCTACTGTGCGTGGCACATCGGCAGGCGCGTCTTCGTACATTGAAGGGTCGTCGAGCAATAGATATAAGGCGCCACGCTCGGCGTCGTTCAAGGGATTCTTGAGTTTGACCATGTCTCCCTTTTTCATGATTTTCCTTGATCTCCTCTATGCTGCGATGGTGGTGGATGGCTGTGGCCGCCCGGCTCTTCGGTTTCGTACTTGATAGACTACGATAGCCATTCCCAAAAGAGACTGTTGCGGTACACGCACTACGCAATGATCTTGGTTCGCGGCAACTTCCCGCCAATCACCCTCCCAAATATTCTGCCGCAATAAGCACAACCGGCGCAATCCTCTTTTCTGATTATCCACAAACAAGTGCCACAGAAGCATTTCACCCATTACCCGGAGGGACGCGACGCAAACTGTTCGCGCGAATGATTTGGTGATCACCAGTTTTGCCTGCCCTCCTTACCCCTTTCTTCCAAAAACAAAGTGGCCGGCATTGTGCGCACAACGGCGCGCTCGCTCGGCCGCTTTGTGTTCGACGCATTTCTATCGGCTACGAGGAGGAAAGATGCCGGCCGTTACTGTTGATCAAATAAACAAAATCATCGGTAGCTGTTTCAAGACTCAAGAGCTTGACAGTCCCGTAATCGACCACGTCCTCATGCTCGTCAACAGGCACGTCGAAGCCTGCAAGCGATACGACGTCCGTCCGGTA
>JAKEHZ010000284.1 GCA_022614735.1 Acidobacteriota bacterium
AGATGCTAGATGCTAGATGCTAGGACGCTCACCGAGCACCTAGCATCTAGCATCTATAGCCTTCAAGAGAATGCTCTTCCTTCTAAGTGAGTCGCCAAATGAAATTTGAAAACTCAATTGCGAAAAGGCTCAATAAAACCGGGCATTCTACGATTATTTTTCAAAATACTTTTGGCTATTATCTTTCGCGCCGTTGGCGCCCTAGAAGGAAGATCATTCTCTTGAAGGCTATAGCATCTAGCATCTTTTTCCTGAGGAGATAAACCCATGAAGCCATCCGAAAAATCCTCACGCACTCTCTTGCCGCGGTTGATCGCGATTGCATCGGCCTGCTCTTGCCTGTTTATCGGCCTCGTACAATCGCGCGCGATTCTCGCCGAGCACTCAATCTTCGAAGACACTGTCGCTTGCGACAACAACGGAACAAAGTTTAAGGCGGCGCCGCAAATCGCGGCGGGCCGTTTGCCGCGCGCAGTGGCAGCCGGCGATTTCAACGGCGACAATCTGACCGATCTTGCGGTGCTCCATCTGACCCCTGTCAGCGAACGCCAACTTTCCATCCTTCTCGGCAACGGGCGGGGCGAATTTGCCATCGTCAGCAGCATCAGGTTCAGATTTTCAGGCTCGACGTCTTTTAACATCACCAACGCGATCGCGGTCGGCGATTTGAATCAAGACAACAAACAGGATCTTGTCATTGCGGTCGATTCCGGCGGCGTGAACATGGTTTTGAGCAGAGACGACGGCACGTTCGCCGCGCCGGTCAATGTTCTGGGCGGGAGCGATGCCACCTCTGCAATCATAGCCGACATCAATGGAGACAATAAAAATGACATATCCGCTTCATTTCGCAACGGCCAGGTGCAGACTCTACCCGGCAATGGCGACGGGACATTCGGACAAGTGACGACTATCAACGCGGGCTCATTTGCTTCGGCGATAGGCGGCACGGATTTGAACAACGATGGCAAACTCGATCTTGTCGTATTTGCCGGATCGAATTCGGCATCATATCTCAACAACCGAAGCGGCGGGTTCGGCATGGGCTCGACTTTTGATTCCGGTAATTCGGATGCCGCCTTCGGTTTCGGCGATTTCAATGGTGACGGCAAACAGGATATGGTCGCCGGCAGCTTCAGCAGCAGCAGCCTTCGATTTGGCGACGGAATGGGCGGGTTCGGCCAACCATCGAACCTCGGCGTTGGCGGGAGCTCTTTTGTCGTCGCTGATATGAACAAGGACAACCGGCCTGACCTGATTGCGATCAACAATCAGGTTTCGGTCCTGATCGGCAATGGCACGACCGGCTTCGGTCCTCGCACAGATTACGCCGCAGGCCGCCTCACTGTCAGTGCAGTCGTTGCCGATTTCAACCGCGATGGACTGCCCGACGTAGCAGCCGTCAATCAATCTTCCACCGGCTTCTCTTCTTCCGAAACTCCCGGCAGCATCTCTATACTGGCCGGTGATAGCGATGGAAGATTGCAATCCCCTTCGCCCATACCTTTGGGAGAGACGATCAACTCAATCAAAACCGCAGACCTCAATAATGACGGGCGTCCGGACTTGATCGCGACCGCTGGCTCAACAGGCGCGACCAGGGTGGTTTTGAGCAGCAGTCAGGGCGGTGTTGCGGCGCCGCAGACTTACGGTTTTACATTCGGCGGCAGGGATTATCGCGCTGCCGCATTCGCCGATTTCAACAACGACGGCGTTACCGATCTTGCCACCCTGGGTTACAACAGCTTCAGTTCGACCGCCGGGGTTGTAACGGTCTTTCCGGGCACAAGCCCCGGCGTCTTCAACAGGGACCGTGGAGTTGATCACAACATTGGAAACAATCCGGATGGCCTGGTCGCTGCAGATTTCAATCGCGATGGCTTCATTGATCTGGCGACAGCCAACCTTGGGTCGAACGATATTTCAATTCTGTTTAATAATGGGCGGGGAGGATTCGGGACGGAGATGAAGTTTCCAACCGGGCTCGAGCCGCGTTCGATTGTGACCGCAGATTTTGACAACGATAACGATGCAGACCTGGCAGTGGCCAACCGTAACGGCGCAACGATCTCGGTTCTGCTGGGAGACGGTCGCGGGGCATTCAGTCATCAACTGATCGGCATTGGCGCAAATCCGCGCTCTCTCGTCAGTGCCGACATCAATGGCGACGCGAAGCCAGACCTGGTAGTCCCCAACAATAATGTGGGAAGGACATCGGTTTTGTTGAACCTGGGTTCGGGAAATTTCAGCCCACCGATCAACTCGGACGTCGGCAGGATTCCATTTGACGCCGCCGTCGCCGATTTCACCGGTGACAGTAAGCCTGATCTGGCTATCAGCGGATTTTCGGCCACTGAAAACCCGAATGAACGAGTCTCAATTCTCGCGGGTGATGGTTCGGGCAAATTCACCTCGGCGGCTGAAGTTCTGCTCCCGGCTGCGGGTCTGCTGGCTGTCGGAGATTTCAATATGGATGGTCTAACCGATCTGACCATCGTCGGCCAGTCCAACGTCTGGATTGTTAACAACAGCTGCAACACGACGCCTGGGCCAGCGCTCGCGAATGTCTCAGCGGCGAGTTACAGAGGCATACTGCTTTCACCCGAAATGATCGCCACGGCCTTCGGCAGTGGATTCACATCTCAGCGGGTCGCGGCCACGGACTTGCCCTTGCCGACGCAGCTCGGAGGGGTCACCGTGAAAGTGAAGGACAATTCAGGGATGGAGCGCATGTCACCGCTTTTCTTCGCATCCCCGGGACAGATCAATTACCAAATGCCGGCGGGGACTGCCTTCGGAAGCGCAATCGTTACCGTCATAGGCTCGGATGGCAATACTTACTCGGAAAACGTACTGATCGCGCCAACTTCGCCAAGTGTGTTTTCCGCAAACTCCGACGGACAGGGCTTAGCAGCGGCTTTAATCCTTCGCATCAAGTTTCCGGGCGGGGAGCAGAGCTTTGAACCGGTAGTGCAGTTCAATCTCGAGCAGGAAAAGTTCGTTGCCTTCCCGATTGATTTCGGCCCCGGGTTGGAGCCTGCCGCTGACCAACTCTTCCTGTTGTTGTTTGGAACGGGTATTCGTCTCCGTAACCCGCTTTCAGAAGTAACAGCCACAGTTGGTAATCAAACTGCGCAAGTAACGTTTGCGGGCCCGCATGAAAATCTGGTTGGGCTGGATCAGGTCAATTTGCGCTTGTCGCGCAATCTCAGAGGGGCCGGCGAAGTGAATGTTCTGTTGACTGTTGATGGTATCGCTGCGAACGTTACCAGAGTTGCCTTTAGATGAAACGTATACCTGTTCCGTAATCTCTCTTTTGAATCGAAAAGCATTGGGCTCGCCTGCGCCAGAAGAGTTGAACTTCGCTTATTACCGGCTCGTAATTCCAGAGGTAATGCTCCATCAGTGAACGATTAACTCGCGGAGGTCATATGTTCTGCCCACACTGCGGAAATGAAATAAGTTCGGACCGGGTGCGCTTCTGCACTCACTGCCGATTCCCCGTCATCTCAGTGAAAGAGTTCATAGCAACTGAGGCGGCAAAGCTCGAAGCACAAGAGGAGAAGAAGTTTTATCCCTTGCGCCAAAGCGACATTACTTTAGGTGCAAGTTTGATGCTTATTGGAGTGCTCGCTTTTATGATACTGGCCACCATGAGCGGTGATAATCTGAGCCATAAAGTAGCCATCTTTGAGTTTTTACTTGGAGTCGCTGTCAGTCTTTTGCTTTTGTTTTCGCAATTATCGCCGCGCCAGCGAGGTTTGACACTGGGCGCAACACTCATGTTTTTAGGCTCTCTGATTGCCATCCTTCCTGGAATTTTTGCGAAGGTTCCCGGATTTCTCTTCGGCCTGGTTATCGTCCTGCCTGTAATTTTGCTTTGGATGCGAATATGTCGAGCGTTCCAAATAATATTCTTCGACAAAGACATCTTGCATGAAACGAGCCCCTATACTCCGCCTCAAGAAATGCCCCGCGCGATTGACCCCGCCGGATACGTGACAGGAGCGGTTTTGACTCCAGTACAAAACACTCAGGATGTTGATTTGAGCGCTCGGCAGGCAAAGAAGGCCGAAATGATCGAGCCTTTCAGCATCACCGAAGATACGACCGAAGTTCTTAAAAACAAACAATCGCGTTAAACGTCACGTTAAGATTTGGAGTTTTTTTTAATATTCACGGAACCGAAAATCATAGCTCGACCACAAGATGTTATAGATTTTTCAGCCCTGATCTCCTCGGTCTGCACCTAAAATCCAAGCAGTTACTTTTTTGCTTTGTTTTCTTCATCCCGCGATGAGACACTAAGTCTGCTCAACTTCAGACTCACAAGGATTAACAAAAGCATGGATACACGGAAGATCAGTCAAGGAACTCTATCATTTATTTTTCTGACAGCGACGGCGATCACCGTTCTCACGCAACAGTCGCAACCTGTGAGAGTCGCATCCCCAGACCCCACACTACTCAGACAGCATGTCACATATCTGGCATCGGACGAACTCGAAGGGCGCAAACCCGGCACAGCCGGCGCGAACAAGGCGGCGTCTTACCTGGCCGAACAGTTCCATCGCTTACAACTCGGCTGCGCCGCGCCGGACCTCAAGTGCCGTCACACAGGCAAAGGACGCAGCGGCTATCTCAAAGAATTCCCCTTCATCGCAGCAGTCGAGATGGCTAAGAACAACGCGCTGGGCGTTGCTCTCGGTGGCGCCCGTCAAACGGCGGCATTGCGCGCAGAATGGATGCCATTAGGTTATTCATCGAATGGCAGCGTTAATGATGCGCCACTCGTCTTCGTCGGTTACGGTATTACGGCGGCTGAGTTGAAGCACGACGATTACGCAAACGTGAACGCGCAGGGCAAAATCGCGCTGGCCCTGGGAGGTACGCCGGAGGGTGAGAATCCACACGGGCAGTTCGGACGTTACAGCGAGACACGCTGGAAATCGATTGCCGCGAAGGATCACGGAGCGAAAGCGCTGATCGTGATCGCGAGTGAGGAAAAGTTCGCCAATGATCGATTGTCAAAACTGAGTTATGACCAGACTTCCGGTGAAGCGGGCATGCCGGTCGTCGTTATTTCCCGGCAGACGGCAGCGAAATGGTTCGGTCTGGCTGATGCCGCGCAACTCGGCGCGCTGGAAAAAGCGCCGGACAAGTGGGCCGATGCCGCCCGGAAACTATCGGGCGTTTCGGTCACTCTATCCGTTGACATCACCCGTCGCGCTGCTCCGGCCTGGAATGTCGTCGGAATACTTGAAGGCAGCGATCCGCAGCTTAAACGTGAGTACATAATCATCGGCGCTCATTACGATCATCTCGGACATGGCGGCGAAAGCAGTCTCGCGGTCAACTCCAACGGTGTGCATCACGGTGCGGACGACAACGCATCGGGGACGGCGGGGCTTCTTGAGCTCGCACGAATCTTCTCCGCTGAGCGAGGTAAACTGCGCCGCAGTCTCGTCTTCATTGCTTTCAGCGCCGAAGAGTCGGGATTGATAGGATCAAAGGCTTACATCAACAGTCCTGCCGCGCCGCTTGCCGACAGTCTGGCGATGCTCAACATGGATATGATCGGGCGCATGAAAGAAAACAAGTTGACGATTGGCGGTATCGGCACGTCACCGGAGTTTCGCAAACTGGTAGAGAGCAGCAACACCGGTTTCACGCTGCAGCTCAACGAGGATGGCTTCGGACCGAGCGATCATTCATCGTTTTACGCGAAGCAGATTCCGGTGCTGTTCTTCTTCACCGGCACCCATGAGGATTACCACAAACCTTCGGACACAGCGGACAAGATTAACTACGAAGGGCAGGCGAAGATTTTGGGCTTAATCGCCAGTATCACTCGCACTCTTGATCGCACTGATGCGCGACCGGTTTATGCAGTAGCGCGCAGCCAGTCGAGCGGGCGGTCGACCGGGTTTCGTGTTTACCTCGGCACTGTTCCAAGTTACGCGGAGTCGAACGATGGAATGGTACTGGATGGAGTGCGGGACGATTCACCTGCATCCAAAGCAGGTCTGAAGGCAGGCGACAAAATTGTGCAGCTTGCGGGGCGTGAGATCAAGAATGTGTATGATTACACTTACGCGCTCGGCGAGATGAAGGCCGATCAGGAATATGATGTCGAAGTGCTGCGTGGCAGCGAAAGAGTGAAGCTAAAGATCACTCCTCAGATGAGAAAATAATTTGAGCCGGGGACTGCATATCAGCCGCTCCGGCTCGCCCCTTCCCACCTCTACGAGCAAATCATCAGTCGACAGTCGTTCTTTGCTCTCCGATCGGATAGCCGGTCTATCCGATCGGAGAGTCTTGGTATCATTGTGAAGACTGCAGGACGGTTTTGTCCAACTGAACTGCACCAAGCATAACTCCTTTGTCAGGAAACAGTTAAAGTGGAATTCCCAAGGGCGGCGAAGCAGACGGCCTCAGTGGCACGAAGCGTGCCCTATTTAGCAGTGTCAGCAACCAGGGGAAGGAAAATCGATGACACCCTTCCATCGCAAGCAACACCGGCAGCGAAGCAAGACGCGGCCGCCTAAATATCGAACGGAGGAAATCATGAAAAAGCAGATTCTGAGCGTCGTCGTCACATTGAGCGTAATCATCACCCTCTCGGTCGCCGGATTCGCGGGTCTGAGCACGAGTCTCAAGGCAAACATTCCGTTCGACTTCACGGTCGGCGGCAAGAAGCTCCTGGCGGGTCAGTACATCGTCGAGCAGGGGGTTGTCCGTGGTGCGTTGGTGATCCGCAACGCGGAAACGAAGAAGGCCATCGCCGTCATGGCGATGGAGATTCAGAATGACAACGACAGCAAGCCGAAATTAACTTTCCGCCGCTACGGCAATCAGTACTTCCTTGCGAAGGTCATCGGCGTGACAGGCGGGAATGAGCTGCCGAAGACCAAAGCCGAGCGTGAAGCGGCGAAGGCCGTACGCGATCATCTGACGATGAACGAGGCTACCCCGGAAATCGTCACTGTGAGCGCGCAGGCCGGGTAGTAAGGAGATCAGACGGGTGCAATCTCCCGTCGTAAGACTTAACATCGTCCTCAGCACATAGTACCCCAGTGTGTTCCACTGCGGCCCGCAGAAGCTCGCCAGAGCTTCTGCGGGCCGTGGTGTTTATATTCAACGGTTTTTATTTGCAAATGTATGGTCGATACGCTATTGATGTGTCCGTTGTAGGAGAATCGCTTCATTTTATTTCGTTTGTTTTGTATTCCCTCTTCATCTCTCTTGGCTGAACACTCACATTGAAAGGGAGGGCATCTCAATGCAACTTAAGATCTCCAACTTATCTAAGACCTACTCCAATGGTGTGAAAGCACTCAACAATATCTCGCTGACGATCTCGACAGGTATGTTTGGATTGCTCGGCCCGAACGGTGCGGGAAAATCAAGTCTTATGCGAACTATCGCGACCTTACAGGAAGCGGACGAAGGCGCTATCTTCCTTTCCGATCTCGATGTTCTCAAAGAGAAAGACGCTGTGCGCCGCATCCTCGGCTATTTGCCGCAGGAGTTCGGCGTTTATCCAAAGATGAGCGCACTGGATATGCTCGACCATCTGGCTGTTATGAAAGGCATCACGAGTCGTGGAGAGCGCCGGGAGATTATCGAAGGGCTGCTCCAGCAGACCAATCTCTACGATGTGCGCAAAAAGAAGCTGGGGACCTATTCCGGTGGAATGAAACAGCGGTTCGGCATCGCGCAGGCGTTGATCGGGGATCCGAAACTGATTATCGTTGACGAACCGACCGCCGGACTCGATCCGACCGAACGTAATCGATTTCTCAACCTGCTTGGCTCGATCGGCGAAAACGTTATCGTCATCCTCTCCACACACATTGTCGCCGACGTCCACGAGGTATGCACCCGCATGGCGGTCATCCACAAAGGCGAAGTTTTGGTCGAAGGAGCTCCGCAATCGGCGATCGACGAAATCAACGGAAAAATTTGGAAACAGGTGATAGGCAAGGCAGATTTGGAAGCCTATCAGGGAGCCTTTCACGTCGTTTCTTCTCATCTCGTCGCAGGCAAGATCGAGGTGCGTGTTTTCAGCGAATCCCAGCCCGATGCGAACTTCTCTCCGGTTGAGGCTGATCTGGAGGATGTCTATTTTCTCAAACTCAACCACAGCGCAAATGGCGCGGGCCAGTAAGGATCGAATTCTCAGGGAGGACAGAGAATGTTCTGGGAAATCTTTCTGTTTGAAATCAAATTCCGCCTCAAGCGTATCTCCACTTACGTTTACTTCGCCATCTGGTTCTTTATGGCCTTCTTCTCGGTGAGCGTGCGGCAGTTCGGGCCGGGCAGCTTTGGTGGCAAGGTCTTCGTCAACAGCCCCTATACCATCTCACAGGTGATGTCGACTCTGACAGCCTTAGGTTTAGTGATCATCTCTGCAATCTTCGGCACATCGATCTACCGCGATTTTGAGCAGGATACCTACCCCATGTTCTTCACTAAACCAATCAGGAAGATCGATTACCTCGGAGGCAGGTTGCTCGGTTCATTCGTGGTAACAATGCTGATCTTTTCGGGGCTGATCTTCGGGTTGATGATCGGGAAGTTCATGCCGTGGGCCGACCATGCGCGGCTGATGCCGATCAATCTGTGGTTCCACTTGCAGCCCTTCCTGCTTTTCGTCGTCGCGGAGATCTTCTTCACCGGAGCGCTCTTCTTCACCATCGGAGCGCTGACGCGTAACATCGTCTTCGTCTATCTGCAGGGTGTAGTCTTCCTGGGCCTATATCTCATCCTTTTAGTAGTCACCGGTAATAATCCGGACTTCATTCAAAAGTTCTGGCCCGCTGTGTTCGATCCGCTCGGTCTGATCACCATGGAGAAAGTAGCTCGTTACTGGACGGTGTCGGAAAAGAATTCAATGGTCTTGCCGTTCTCCGGTGTGATGGCATACAACCGCCTGTTGTGGATGGGTGTAGGAGTGTTGGCGCTGATCGTTCTATTCCGGTTCTTCCCCTTTTCTGCCGAAACACTAGCTGCAAGACGAGCGAAGAAACGTCTGAAAGATGAGGATGAAGAAAAGTTCGTGCCACACGTGCTTCCGAAGTTCACATTCAATCAACGATTCGATGGCGGCACGACCTGGGCTCAGTTCCTTAAACTGACCAGGTTACGAATACTCTCGATTGTCAAAGAGGTCCCATTTATTGCCATCGTCTTAATCGGCATCGCATTTGTAATTATTGGCGGATGGCAGGTAGGAAGATTCTTCGACACGCCGGTGCTCCCCGTCACCTATTTGATGGCGGGTATGGTCAAAGACCAGTTCCTCCTCTTTATGATTGTGATCACCACACTCTACGCCGGTGAACTGGTGTGGAGGGAGCGGAACCTGAAATTTGATCAGATTCACGATGCTCTGCCGATGCCCGGCTGGTTGAACTTTGTCAGCAAACTTACGGCCTTGACGGTGATACAGGCGGCTCTGCTCGTGGTGATGATGATCACTGGCGTCATACTGCAGGCACTGCTGGGCTACTACCACTTCGAGTTGAACATCTACTTCAAAGAGTTCTTCCTGATCTCGCTGCCTAATCTGATTCAATACTCGGCGCTTGCATTACTGTTGCAAACGCTCCTGCCCAATAAATTCCTCGCGCACGCGGTGATGATCGGGTTTTTCATTACATTGATCGTGCTGGAGAGATATGGTTTTGAAAATAACTTGTACCAATTCGGCGAAATCCCGCCCTACACTTACTCGGATATGAACGGCTATGGCCATTTCGTGAGGCCTATTCTCTGGCACTCGCTCTATTGGACGTTTTGCGCGGGGCTCATGGGAATCTTTGTTACCCTATTTACCCGCCGCGGCACGGATCTCATTTGGCGCTCTCGCTTGAAACTGGCTTCGCAACAGTTTCGCCTGCCTCTCATCACGCTCGGAGCGGGCTTGGTTGTGGCCTTTGTCGCCACTGGTGGTTATATCTTTTATAACACCCACAGGGTGAACCGGTACGAAGACAGCAAGGCTCTGCGACTCAAACAAGCGTCCTACGAAAAGAAATACAAGCGCTATGAAGACCTGCCCCAACCGAAGATTACGGCGGTTGATATCAAGGTCGACATCTTCCCCGAGCGCCGGGCGTTCCAGGGCAGCGGCAGTTTTATGCTTGTCAATAAAACTGATCAGCCGATCGCTTCAGTCCACGTTCTCGATTCTGATGAATCGCTCAAACGAATCTCATTTGACCGGCAATTTACCGAAACGATGGCGGACAAAGATCTCGGCTATCACATTTATCAACTCGCCGAGCCGCTCAAACCAGCGGAGACGGTACGACTCGATTTCATTGTCGGTTATGAAAACAAGGGCTTCCGCGACGGAGGGGAGAAGGCTGAATTCGCTTATAACGGGACATTTTTCGATCGGGACTACTTCCCAATGATCGGCTACTCCCGCAACGAAGAGTTGAGCGACGATGATGAGCGACGCGATGAGGGATTGCCGCCACAGCCTGACATGCCCAGGCCGGATGATCCCAAAGCGCGCAACCAAAGCCTCTTCACATCGGATGCAGGATGGATCAATTTCAAAGCGACGGTTAGCACTGCGCCCGACCAGGTGGCGATCGCTCCCGGCTATCTTCAACGCGAGTGGACGGAAAATGGGCGCCGCTACTTCGCTTATGATATGGGAGAGACCAGGATCGCGAATTTCTACTCGTTTATTTCGGGTAAGTACACGCTCAAACGTGACAAGTGGTCTGGCCCGCAAGGCGACGTTAACATCGAGGTCTACTATTACCCGCAGCACGAATACAATGTGGCACGGATGATTGAGTCGACCAAGAAGGGGCTCGATTACTTCACCAGGAACTTCGGGCCTTATCAATTCAAACAATTCCGGATCATCGAATTCCCCCGATACCGCAACTTCGCGCAATCATTTCCCAACACCATCCCTTACTCCGAAGGTGTTGGGTTCATCGCTCATGCTACTGAAGAGGATGATCTGGATACGCCGTTTTATGTCACCGGACATGAGCTGGCACATCAATGGTGGGGACACCAGGTAGTAGGCTGTTACGCGCAGGGGTCGAACATGTTGTCAGAGACGCTGGCGCAGTACTCGGCCTTGATGGTCATGGAGAAGGAGGTAGGGCCGAGCAACATTCGCACCTACCTCAAGCACGAGCTCGACCGCTATCTCCGCGGGCGCAGTACGGAACGTAAAAAGGAAGATCCACTGGGTTTGGTTCAGCGCGGCGGCTATATCTGGTACTACAAAGGCAGCCTTGTCATGTATCTGCTCAAAGACTACCTGGGCGAAGAGCGGCTGAACGCCGCGCTCAGAAAATATGTTGAAGAGGTTAAATTTCAAGAGCCGCCATACACTACTTCCATCGATTTCATCAATCATCTTCGCGCGGAGATGCCGGAAGATTTGAAACACGTCATCACCGACCTCTTTGAAACGATCACTCTCTTTGACAATCGCGCTGTCGAAGCCACATACCGCGAGACTCCCGATAAGAAATATATGGTGAAGATCAAAGTGGATGCCCGTAAGCTGCGCGCCGACGATCTGGGCGCAGAGAAAGAGATCTCTATTGATGACCAGATTGACATCGGTGTATTCGTCGGCGAGAAGAAGGAGCAGAAGGCGCTCTTTTTGGAAAAACGCCGCATCACACAGTCCCAGATGGAGTTCGATGTTACTGTCGATCAGCTTCCGACGCACGCGGGAATCGATCCGTATAATAAGCTGATCGACCGCAAACCTGATGACAATCTGATCCCTGTTATAAAATTGCAGTGAGTAATGATGAAAAAGGTGCTCTAGCCTTCACGAAAATGAATTTTAAAGAATCTGGCATTCTGAATCCTGAACCCTGTCCCCTGATCCCTGATTAACTTTCAGAAATCTTTGTCCGGCAAAGCTTTAAAGAAAATATCAGGGGGCAGTAGCCAGGGATCAGGGATCAGCAGGTACGAGCTGGCAAATTCTTTTTCTTGAATGCTGTATCATCTTTTACTGAGGAGTCGTTCATGTCGTCCATGACGACGTCCAGAAAGAATGACAACTACTGGGAGCGCAAGCGCTCCCAGTAGTTGTAAAGGAGACACGCGGATGACCGAAGACGAAGATGCCTGGCAACGCATGAAGCTGGTCAGCCTTGCGCTTCTCTGGCTCTTTTGTCTGGTGCAAACAGCCGGGGCGCAGTCGAAGCCCAACATCATCCTCATCCTGACCGACGATCAGGGCTACGGGGATATCGGGCGGCATGGCAACCCGATCTTGAAAACGCCCAACCTCGATAGGCTGCACGACGAGTCTGTACGCTTCACCGATTTTCACGTCAGTCCGACTTGTGCGCCAACGCGCTCGGCGTTGCTGTCAGGACGGCACGAGTTCAAGAACGGCGTGACCCATACGATCCTCGAACGCGAGCGCATGACCTTGAAGACTACGACACTGGCCGAAGTGTTGCGGAACGCCGGATACACGACCGGCATCTTCGGCAAGTGGCATCTGGGCGACGAGCCGGAGCGCTGGCCTGCGCGGCGCGGCTTCGACGAGATGTTCATCCACGGCTGCGGGGGCATCGGTCAGACCTATCCGGGCACCTGCGGCGATGCGCCAGGCAATCAGTATTTCGATCCCGTCATCAATCACAACGGCACGTTCGAGAAGACCAGCGGCTATTGCACCGATCTCTTCTTCAGCCAGGCGTCAGAATGGATCAAGACCGTGAAAAACCGCCGGAGTGGCAGCAAACCTTTCTTTGCGATGATTACGCCCAATGCGCCGCATACGCCGCTGGTCGTCGCCGAAAAATACGAAAAGCTGTATGCGGACAAGGTGCCTGCGGACACGGCAAGGTTTTTCGGGATGATCGCCAATATCGACGAGAACGTCGGCAAGCTCTTGGCGATGTTGAAAGAGCAGGGAATTGTACAGGAGACGCTCGTCATCTTTATGAATGACAACGGCGGCACGGCAGGCGTGCGCGTCTGGAATGCGGAGATGCGCGGGCAGAAGAACACGCCTTACCTCGGCGGCACGCGCGCGATCAGCTTCTGGCACTGGCCGGGCACGCTAAAGCCGGCGGTGGTAGACCGACTGGCAGCGCACATTGACATCTTTCCGACACTTGCCGAACTTGCGGGCGCGAAACTGTCACCAGCGGTTAAGACGCAGATAGAAGGCCGCAGCCTCACGCCCTTGTTCAAGAACCCGCAAGCCGCCTGGGCAGATCGAACGCTCTTCACGCATATCGGGCGCTGGCCGAAGGGCGCCAATCCGAACGACTCCAAGTATGCGCAATGCAGCGTACGCTCGACGCGCTGGCATCTGGTCAACAACAGCAAAGAGGGCGTGAAGCGTTGGGAACTTTACGATGTGAAAGCCGATCCGGGTGAGAAGATCGACCTTGCCTCTCAGCATCCTGAGGTCGTTAAAACGATGGATAGCGTGTACGATAAATGGTGGGCTGACGTGCTGCCGCTGCTGGAGAACGAAAACGCGTCGCAACCTGCGGTCAATCCGTATCACGAACGTTACTGGAATCAGTATCGCGGCCCTGGCCCGAATAACGTGCCGCCGGGGACGAAGGGGCGTAACAACGATCGCTGACATGACGTTTGAGATTTGAAGAGATAACGCAAATGGCCGCGAATATCACTCATCAAGAACAATACGATCTTCGCAACGCCGCTCAGCGCGTGCCGCAGAACCGGTTTCTCTGCCCGAATTGTCTCAATTTCGGCGAGTTTCGCTACGCTTGCGGCTATTGCTGGGAAGAAGTCAAGATCTCTCGCTGGTTCAGCACAGACCTCGAAAACAAAAAATGCCCACATTGCGAAAAGTCATTCAGTCCGCCAGCGGAAATGCCGTGGTATGGACTGCTGGCCCAGTGCGAGCACTGCAAAGAGAAATTCGACCGCACTATTTATCACCACCGAGAGTTCCGTGTGCTGGGATCCTTACAGTCAATCGATTACGCGCAGCTTTGTCACGCTATCATTGCTCAAGAAACGAACCTACGAGGCAGCCGAGGTTACATCTGTGATGATGGCGTGCGGTTGACCTACCTACTCGATCTCAGCGTCTTGACTGACTCTGCCATCTCACTGCCACACGCACCCGCTTGGGGTGAGATAGAGGCTATCTGGCTTGATGCAGTGGAAGATAATTCGCCGCCCTGGGATTTTGAACTGATAAAGATGACTGACCGGTTTATCGCACAGTCGGCCATTCAGTCGGGATTGAAGGTTTGCATTAGTCATCCTGAGTTGAATGAGGTGGTAAAGAACGCGTTGTCGGCGCGCTTTGGGATAATCGAGTATGAAATTGCGGCAGCAGATTTCTTCGGAACACGAACGAATGTGATAACGCGAGGGGAGGTCGGGCCAAAATCAACCGTGCCTGCGCTCTGCGGCCAGCTAATGTATGGGTATTTTAGATGTCGGGAAAAGGCGGCGGAGGAGCTAGGAGTCATCGGCGATGCACGGGCAGTCGATCCGTTGTGCGCCGCGCTAAAGGATAAAGACCAGAATGTGCGCCGAGCGGCGGCAGAGGCGTTAGGAGCCATTGGCGATAGACGGGCGGTCGAGCCGCTGTGCGCCCTGCTCAAGGATGAGGATACCGCTGTGCGCCGAACGGCGGCGGAAGCATTAGGAGCCATCGGCGATGAGCAGGCGTTCGATCCGCTGTGCGTCGCGCTCAAGGATTGGGACAGGGGTGTGCGCCGAGCGGTGGCAGAGGCTTTGGTGAAGATCGGTACAGTTGAGTCGCTGTGCGCCGCGCTCAAGGACGGGGATAGCGATGTGCGCCGAGCGGCGGCAGAGGCGATAGGAGACATCGCCGATGCACGAGTGGTCGAGCCGCTGTGCGCCGCGCTCAAGGATTGGGACAGGGATTTGCGCCGAGCAGCGGCAGAGGCTTTGGTGAAG
>JAKEHZ010000285.1 GCA_022614735.1 Acidobacteriota bacterium
AGGGTCAAAGGGAGATAAATGCTTGATTTTTTTCTTCTTTGACCCTTTGACCCTTTGACCCTTTGTGTTGAAACTGTTAGCCGGAAGATGAAACTTGCCAAAAAATTTGGGATTTTTCGTTTGTTTCGTTATTTTCGTTTGTTTCGTATTCTCTTAGTCTCCTAAAATGCGCCAATGGCGGATGAGATCCTGGTTGTCAAAACACCCGAACGCATCGAGCTGCAATTCGCGCTTGCGACGATAGGCAATCGCTTTCTGGCTTGCGCGATTGATCACGCGATTCAAGCCCTGGCATTGACTCTGACAGCGATCATTGCCTACAACTTGAGCGAAGGAGTGAGGGCGCTCAGCCGGTCTGTGATCGGCGACACGCGAGAGGGCAGTCTGTGGGTTATAGCTATTGCGACACTCGCCAGCTTTGTGATCATCTTCGGTTACTTCGTTATTTTCGAAACAGTCTGGAGCGGACAGACTCCGGGCAAACGCTTGCTGAAGTTACGGGTAATTCAGGAAGACGGTCGCCCAATCAGTTTCTTTTCGGCATTGACGCGGAATTTGCTCCGTGGCGCGGATGTGATGCCGCCTCTGTTCTATTCAATCGGTCTCATCTCTGTCTTCTCGAGCGCGCGCGCAAAACGTCTGGGCGATTACGTTGCGAATACAGTTGTCATCAAAGAGCGTACCGCAGAGGCGCCGTCTTTCGCTGAGGTTTTTGAAGGCGAAATTATCGACTCAGCAATGCGGCGTATTGCGCCGCCCGTGGATTTTCAGGGCGATGTGCGCGTCGTCACGCTCTCTGAAATACTGGCTGTCGAGACCTTTCTCCGCAGGCGCTACGAAATCCCGGAGCGTCCGCGGTTGTGGCTGGCATGGCGTATTGCGGTTCCGCTCCTGGAAAAGATTCGTCCCTACTACGATCCCGCTAATTTCAACTACGAGGGTTTTCTCGAGGAACTGCTGGCACGTTATCGGGTGCAAACGAAATATCAGGAGTGAGAAGACCCCGTCAGAGTTTCGTTTGACCTTCAGGTAGAGTTTTTCAATTCACGTAACATCTTCAATGTGTAGATGCCCGTATCGTGTCCGTCGCTCCAAACAATGTGGTAAGCATAACGGCCGACCGGCGCAATATCTGTCATACGAATGCCCCGAAACTCATCAGCCTTGAGGTTGAGGCTCTGCGAGGGATGATGGCCTTGACAGACGGCACAGCAACAGGATGCGCGAAGCACATCAAGCTGATGGCGGCTCGTGTGCCCATCATCCCAGACTATCTCCAGGACCGCATCGTCATCGGTTAGTTCAAGCGATAGGGGAAAGGCTTCGATGGAAGAGTGCTCCTGAACCATAAGGTATTTGAATCAGTCTTTAATGGATGTTTAAATTGTGTTGCACGCAAACTGCACTGCTACATTATGTTATATTCAGATGCCAGAGAACAAATAACAGAGGATGAAATTACCAGATGAGAATACACGTGAAAGAACGCAAAAAGGCACGAGGGATTCTGAAGAGCGCGATAATGCTGATCCCGAATTTTATCAAGCTGCTCTACCGGCTGTTCAAAGACTCGCGCGTGCCGCTTGCTGAGAAAGCATTGCTCATCGGGACGATTGCATACGTCATCTCGCCCTTGGATTTCATTCCCGACCTCATTCCATTTGTCGGGCAAGTAGATGACCTTTACCTGATTGCATTGGTTCTGCTCCGGATGTTGAGCCGCACCAGCGATGATGTTTTGCGCGAGCACTGGGATGGAGCGCAAGATCTTGCTCCGACGGTCGATAAAATTGCCGGAGCAGCGAGATACATTTTGCCCAAGAAGATACAGCAGATTTTGCTGGGTCGTGTGGAGATCGCGCCACAAATCAAGGGAGGATTGGTCTCGTCACCAGCCATACCGGGAGAGATTGAAGCTGAAAAAAGGATTTGGGAGCGAAGAAATTAACCGCCTTCATTAATCGCTCTCCACGCTTAAGTGATGGAGCATACCAAGAAACGTTTGCAGCTTCTTTGGGAAAGGCGCGGTAAAATCCATCTTCTCTCCGCTTACCGGATGCACGATACTCAACCTGGCAGCGTGCAAAAACGGCCGGCCCAGTTTAGCGATTGCAGCGCGAATCTGAGAATTCTTGATGGTGTTGGAACGTCCACCATCGTAAGTGCCGTCGCCCACGACCGGGTATTTGATGTGAGCCAGATGAACGCGAATCTGATGTGTACGCCCTGTCTTGATCTCGACGTCAAGCAACGTGAAGAGGTCGAATCTTTCAAGCACACGGTAGGTAGTTAATGCCGGTCTTCCTACACCCGCCGGCCGCACAGCCATCTTCACGCGACTGCTCGGATCTCGGCCAATAGGCACATCTATCCTACCCTCGTTTTCTTTGACGGAACCGTAAACCAGCGCGGAATAACTTTTAAAGACTGTGCGTGATTCGAACTGCTCCGCCAGACTGAGATGCGCGCGGTCTGTCTTCGCGACGACAATTAAACCCGATGTGCCTACATCGAGGCGGTGCACGATGCCCGGGCGGGAAGCGCCCCCTCTCCTCGGCGGCTGGTGTGAGATCTGCGCGAAATGATAGACGAGACCATTAGCCAGAGTGCCGGAAGCGACTCCCGCGCCAGGGTGTGTGACCATGCCCGCAGGTTTGTTAATGACTATGATCGCTTCGTCCTCATAGATGATGTCGAGCGGGATCGGCTCGGGCGCGGCTTCCAGCGGCGCCGATTTGGGAAATTCGACTTGAATTTCTTCACCCGCGCGAATGCTGTAGCTCGGTTTGACGGTAGCGTTGTTGACAGTAATATCGCCGCTCACTATGGCGCGTCGAATTTGTGAACGGCTGGTCTGTGTGATTTCTGAGGCCAGAAACGCATCGAGCCGCTCGCCGGCATGCTCGGGTGGAACGGTCAAAGAAAGGACAAGAGATTCGGATATTACCTTCGAGTTCTCATCAGGCTGTTGTCCGGTTGCCTCTCTGTCTCCCATTCTGCGGCCTCAGTCGATGTAAAGCTCTTTCGGGTAGCGTTCAATTGGCGATCCGCTTTTGCGCGCCAGCGCAAAGATGTTGTCGCCTCGTAATTCAGTCGAGATCTGCACCTGTTTGAGCAGATCGAGAATCGCCGGATTTGACCTCATCCAGACATCTTCGGTCTCAAGCTCTACGACCTTGAATCCAGCGGCTGCGAGCGCAATCCCGACTTCATAAGGGGCGTATTCACGATTGTGCTGATCCACGACTTCCTTAATATTGTATTGCGCAAGCAGGTAAGGAGCACAACCGACGAGCAGCCCCTCGATCGCGCGTGCGCTGGCGATGTTCGGGGTGGTCAGGAGGAGATATCCGTTCTCCTCCAGCACACGGTTGCATTCCCAGAGCATATGCATGGGGTCTGATTGTAGATGCTCGATCAACTCGCAACAAAGCACGACCCGAAAATAGCCATCAGGATAAGGGAAGGGATCTCGTTCGACGTTGAAGTTGCGAAGCTCGAAGGTATAAGTGTCCGTGCCATTCTTCTGCCTCACTATGTGATGAGTAAGCTGTTCGTCGGAGTCCCAAAAATCTGCGCAGCGTACTTCTTGATAACCACAATACTTTCGGACCGCAGGCGCGAGGTGTGAAAGGCTGCCGAGCTCGAGCAGACGATCAGTGCTGCTCTCTGCAGGAGGGATGCGCTGCAGAGTGGAGACAAAGCGGCGCAGATGTTGATTTACGTAGTGTGCCTCTTGAGGATCGTCGAGAAAACTCAGGATGTAATTGACCATCTCCTGTTCATCTGGTGTGAAATTATTAAGGCCTTCATGCGCCACTTTTTTCCAGGCGAGGATTTGATGATAGAGCGCGACATCGCCGGAAGTTTTGACCTTCGTTTTGACGTGTGCGCTAACGTCAGCCAGCTTGCGAAACGAGATAAGTTGTTGAGGCGGACTGCCGTTCTTGGCGTAATTTTCCGCCTCGTCATCGCCCTTCCCAGTACTCTCCTCGGCTGAATTTTCCCGCATCGATTCGGGCATTCCCGCCTCCTGTATGGAACGAAGCTCGCGACGTTGTTTGTCCAGTCTTTCTTCGAAGATTTGCAACATCACATCGTTGCGATCGACGATATCGTTCGTCATCTGACGGACCATCGCATCGATCTTGCGTTCGTGTCGTTCCATCCTTTCATCGCTGCGTTGTTCGAGCAGATTGAATCGCTCGTCAATAAGACGCTCGATCCTGGTAAGACGCTCATCAAGACGGCCGTCAATCGTCTCCGTTCGTTCGTCGAAACGCTCATCAAGTCGCGTATCGAGCGCTGACTCGTAATTGCTCAGACGACCATCAATTGCCGTAGACCTTTCGTCTATTCGCGCGTCGATGGCTTTTTCGTAGTCATTGGCGCGTTTATTGAGTCGTTCTTCGATATCAGCGAGCTCGCGCGAGAAGATGAAGCGCAGATTGCGTGTGATGTTTTTGATTCGACTCATAGGATCAAACGGTGAGAGATGCTACAGCCTTAAAGAAAATGAACTTCCGCAAGAAGCCTGCGGAGCAGGCGTTAGAATTTAGCCTGGGGTGTAGCGAAGCGAAACCCTAGGTTAGTGATCACCGTTGTGCCAGCCCGTGTAGCGGGCGACAGAGAATCGGTAACGGCAGATGAGATCGTAAGATCTGTCGCCCGCTACGCGGGCTCGAATCTCATCCCAATCGTTAACCCCGGGTTCCGCTTCGCTTCACCCGGGGCTACACTCTTGCGCCCGCTACCGCGGGCTGAGTGCGAAAAATCTTTTTCTTAA
>JAKEHZ010000286.1 GCA_022614735.1 Acidobacteriota bacterium
TATTCTCTCCTCGGCATTTGGTATTACGCCTATTCGTGATAAATTTCCGCCGCTTCACTTCAATCATCCAAAGAAAGGAAAAGAAGATGGCCCACTGGAATACGTTCGCAGTCGCGTTGATGTTTGCGTTTGTCTCCTTAACATCTCAGGATGCATCGCTCACGCCCAGATCGCTGAGGGCAGCAATAGATGCAAAACCTCGAGGCGCAGAGGCAGAAAAACTCGCTGAGGGAATTCGCGCATACTTTGGGAAAGAAGAGTTGCTCAAGGGCGCTGCACCCAAAATTGATGAACTGACCATTGCCTGGGCTATCGAAGCGCCCGGTGCAAAGGCCGGGCCGCGCGTCATTTCAGACGACGCGAAATTTACACTACCGCTCACGCGAATCGGCAGCACTGATGTTTATTCCGCTGTCGCTGAATTGCCTTCGGGCAGCTGGATGAGGTGGCGTTACGAGATCGGCGATCAGAAACTCGGCGGAGGCAATCTCGAGGTCTATACGATTCATCCAGACAGCCGTAAAAAGCCCGGAGTTCCCGAAGGAAAGCTGACTCAAATGACGAAATGGTCGAGTAAGATTTTTGCAGGCACGACGCGTGACTGGTGGGTTTACGAGCCCGCTCAATACAAACCGGAAATCCCAGCGTGCGTGATGGTCTTTCAAGATGGTCAGAATGCGAAGAACTATGTGCCCGTCGTCTTTGACAACCTAATCGCAAAAGGCGATCTGCCCGTGACTGTCGGGATATTCCTTGCGCCGGGAACGAGAGCCGATGGCAAACCTAATCGCAGCTTCGAGTATGACACGCTGAGCGATCAGTACGCGCGATTCCTGCTTGAAGAAATCCTGCCTGAAGTCGAGAAAACTTACAAACTGCGACACGATGCAGCCAGTCGCGCGATTGCGGGCATCAGCAGCGGCGGAATCTGTGCATGGACAGTCGCCTGGGAGCGCCCGAACGAATTCAGCAAAGTTCTTTCGTGGGTCGGCAGTTTCGTCAACATCGCGAGCGGCCCGACGTTGCGTGAAGGCGGGCATAACTACCCTGCCTTGATCCGCAAAACACCGAAGAAACCGATTCGGATTTTTTTACAGGACGGCGCGAATGATCTGGACAACCCGCATGGCAACTGGCCACTTGCAAATCAGGAGATGGCGAAAGCCCTGGCATTCGCCGGTTACGATTTCAAGTTCGAATACGGCAATGGCTTCCACAGTGACCGGCACGGGCGCGCGATCCTGCCTGATTCACTGCGCTGGTTGTGGCGCGATTATCAAGCGACCGCTACGAATAAGTAATTGCCAGATGGTGGAAATTCACCACGGATTGACACGGATGCGACGGATTTTCACGGATTTAATCCGCGTTCGACTTTATCCATTTTTTCAACAAATATTGCGCTCTGAAGTGTCGAAGAGAGAATGCGAAACAAGCGAAAAGAGCCAATTTTCGCTTGTTTCGTCTATTTTCGCTTGTTTCGCATTCTCCCTTCGGTTGACATCATCCGCGCATAAGTTCGAAATGTGAAGATTGCGGTGCTGCGCTTGCCCCCCCCACAATTTTTTGTACAATAAAATTTCTTGAGCTTTATGCTTGGTAATCAGATGATTGATCGATCAACTTCGGGTAATGCTCTGACAGCCACAGCGGTAGTGATTCTTCTGCGATCTTCTGGCTCCCTGAAATTCGTTGCCTAACACACACTCCTCTGACGATAAGCTATTTTCAGCCCCGTAGCCATAAACTGTGAATAAGAGCGGAGAGCTACGGTCAAATACCAACAGCTATTGGGCAGTCGTATGCGACAACTCCTGCCACAGAAGAGTAGCCGACCATCTCAAAGGGTGCACGAGCATCTGGTCGAGCAACCGCGGCCAGTGGGCCAAGTCCAAGCCGATGAGCTGCGGATCAAAGTGCAAGGCGCTGTTCTGCGGATGGCGATGGCGGTGATGGTCTCGACCCGGTTGTGGTTGGGTGGAGAAGTCGGCGTGACTCGCCATATTTATCAAGGAACAGAGGAGGCAGTCGCTGCGGTGATCAAACAGACGCAAGGCAAAGGTCAGATCAACACGGCTTTCATTGAGCGCATCAACGGAACCTTTCAAGTCTCAGTGGTCAAACCATTTGAATAAACTCGTGTTAAAAGGAGAAGCTATGAAGAGAACAGCTCTATTTGTCGCATTGATGCTCGCCATCGTGTTCGCCGCAACCATTGTGAACGTCAATCGGGCAGCCGGTGACGATCACGCTAATCACAAACATCAACAACAGCCACAATCACAGCAGCAGGAAAAAACGCCCGTAGTTGACGGAGCCCTCACGCCCGACGCGATCCCTGATTACGCCGCGCAGGAAATTGTCCTGCGCATTCTGTCTTCCGACACGCCCGATAAAATCGGCGACCGTAAAAAGGCTTACCTGCGCATCCACGGATTCGACGAAGACGCGCAAGCCGCGCTGATGCTCGCCGCACGTGAATATAAGAGGCTCGTTGAGCCCATCGAGAGGGAAACAGATGACATCAAGAATCTTAATTGGCCGAATCCAAATAGCAATGCGCGCGCGAAGCTCAAGGACTTACAGCGGCTCAAAGAGCAGCATATTGCAGGTGTTACGTCCGACCTGAACGGACGGCTTGAAACCTTCCGATCTCTCGATAAATGGACGGATCACATTTCCAACATGGTGAAGCGAAAAACAAAGGGCTTTGCGAGTGAACTTCCCACGAAGAAGATTGGTTTCTTTCGCCTACTCCCGGACCCATTCACCGCCTATGCCCAGGCTGGGGGCTGTGACCCAACCTACGTCTACACTGATGCGCTGTCTGATGGTTATAGTATGGTATACGGTTATTCGTCGTATTCGGCGGGAGCGAACAACTGCGGGCACGAATTCTATCTGACGACGCAAATCAGCCACACCGGAGCGCCGACTGCGTCTGGGACCGACTATGCTATTTTCAATTTAGATTCGGGCTTGGGTTATTATTACGACGGATATTTTCTCGCCACAACAACAGTCGAAGGGTACTGTCCTGTTGCAGTTCAAACATTCCCAGCAGGTAGTAATACAGATGATGTAACAGTAGCTGCTACTGTAGAAGTCAAAAATCTGACTGCTTCCAATGTTGATGTTGCTCCTGGCGACTCAATCACACTATACGCAGAGGTCAAAGCAACCGAGCACGCAACTGGTTCGGTTACTGTTGGATTTGGCATAGATTCTAATCCTGCTCCGGTAGCAGTCACCGGAGCAAATAACGCCGTAATTGGAGGTTTAGTAAACTATATGGTGACAGTCTCGAACACAGTTACCTCTAGTGGGCCGAAAAAAGGACCAGTTACCTTCTATGCTGGAATAAATTCTGCTCCTACTGGTGCTATAGCCAGCGGCGGTCAGAAAACTGTCACCGTTTGTTATGGTCCAAAGGTCATGGGTAATTGCCCAATCCAATAAACAAATCATATCTCCCGTTTCGCTCACTCTGGAGCGAGATTTTGAAAATTGGTTATGTGGGTATTGAAATTCGTCAAAAATGCCCATTTTTCGCACCTTCTGAAATGGAAAAACTGGCAGCTCGTGGTCATTTCCGACCTAGCGGACTCTATAGGTCAGTGGCGCATTCGGGGACCGGATTTTCGCAGACACGCAACTTCTGCAAAATCAGCGCTTTACCAATTTTCAAAATCTCGCTCCAGAGTGAGCGAAACGGGAGTCATATGTTATAAAATAGACCAATAACTTGTTGTCCGATTTGTCCCTTACATAAGGAGGCGATGTTATGAGATTACGAATCAACTGGGTTCTTGTCCTCTTGGTTGTTGTAGCCATGTTTGTATGTGGATGGACTGCCTTGGGGCAAAGACAAGTCGTTACACCAACGCAGTGGGAATATACAGTCAAGCACACTGGTACTATTGAAAAAACGCCAACCGTTTTGAACGAGCTTGGTGCGCAGGGATGGGAACTCGTTAATGTGACTCATGAAGGATGGGCGTACTTCAAACGCCAAAAGAGGTAGCTGAACTGCTCGAACTCAAAAAACGCTTCGATGATTGGCGTGCTAACCCCAAATACGAGCGCGACCTTATTCCACCTAAGCTTCGTCGGGCGGACTTGGAAATGAATCGCCGTTAACCGCGGTCTCTTCTGCGACGCACTTTGAAACTCGATCCGTGGCGATTGCTTCAAAGAGCGACGGATAAAAATCGTCGCGCACGCAGAAAAAAACGAAGACCGCCTTTTTCAAATTGCCGCTTGATACCGCTTTGCCGGAGCCTGTATCAGTGCCCCAGGCAACAACCGATTGTCGGCTGCAGCTGGAACGACCCTATGGCGCGCACCTCACACTCACACTGCCTGCATTCGACCTCACTTCAATCAACCAGTTCTGCGCCTATTTCCTGCGAGGCTGAAGTCGATGATACAGTTCGTTCCTCAGCTTCCCGCGATCCTCATCGCCACGACCAATCACCCGGAGAGACTTGATACGTTGATTCTCGAGCGTCCCAGCCGCCTTTGACCGAAAGTACTACTTCGCATTGCCGGCATTTTCCGAGCGATCGTCCTACATTGCGGTGTGGAGTGATTCGGTGCAACCCGAGTTGTGTCTGTCAGAGAGCGATCTATGCCGTGTCGTCGAACAGACAGATGGATTCTCTTTCGCTTACTTGAAAGAACACTGCCTATCCTCAATGACGCAGTGGATCGCCGAGCCAGTCGTGGGGAAGATGGGCATGTTGATGCTCAACCGCGCAGCACTATTACGCGCGCAGATGAGCCAGCCATCCACTACTCTAAATGAACTGGCGATGTTCAGCGATTAGAGGTTTGATTGTGATCTTCAGATTGTTCGACTGTTAATTCGACTCGCTCGCTTCTACGATTTGCGATGAACGCATACCAAAAGAGCAATACAAAGGGGGTGATCAGAAAAGGCAAGTACAACAGTCCTGCGAAAAGTTGCTCTAACAAATTCATAGCTTTACTTCATAGGGCCATATTTTAACTAGCTCTGCTTCTCACAAGCGATGCAGGGAAGACAGACCGCTCTCTTCGTTGCGTCTGACTGTAGGCAATCTGAATGCCAGTAGTTCAGTATTTTAGCTATTTGTGGATCGATCGATTTTCAGCCTACGCAGATGGGCACGCTGAGATTTACCTGACATTTTTGCCTGTCATCTATGAATGACACAATGGAGAGTTTCTGAATTAAAAATTGACACTTGGGGGATGATTCATGTAGGCGAACACTACAGATAAAGCACCTTCTCTCACCTTGTAGATGTAGATCGAGCCTTTCACATTTGGGCCACGGGAAGTGTTATCGGTAAAAACCGCAAGGTCTATTTTTTTTGATTGAACCCTTACATTTTGGATTTCAACTGGAACACGACCGCCGATTGAGGCCAGCTGAATTACTTCTGGGGATATTTGCACTCCTGTTGCTATTGCGGTCGCCCGTCTGGGAGGCGATCTTAAAATTGCCGCCGTCAGATCTTCGCATAGCAATGCTGCTAACAGAATACCTACCATTAGCACCAAGTGCATGTGAACCACCTTGCACTACGGGGAGCGAAAGCGACCTGAGCTTCGATCAGTCGCGCAATTGCCGAGGCTCAGGTCGCTTACGCTCCCCGTACTGTATCCACATACTGCAGATCCAGATAGAAATCAGGCTTTCGCGATTGCCCCATTGCTCTGCAACACCACTCGTTTCTGTTGTCTCAACGCCATGTTCGCCAGATGCGGACCAGTAACCGCGTTATGTCCGACTTCGACCGGAGCGTTAGGTTCCTGCCGCGACTTGATGCAATCGAGGAAATTTTCGACGTGCGGCTTGGTCGGGATCCCCCCCTTATATTCGTGGATCGGCTTGGGCGGGATCTCAGGACGCTGCCAGGGTTCGGGAAATATGCGATAACCATCATCATCAAGCACCATCGTAGCCTTACGCCCCTGAATAGTGATCTTCCAACTATCTTCGAAAGAGTTGCTGTAACAGAGTGTCCAGGAAGCCAGAAACGTCGGGTACTCGAAGACGGCGCTGAAGGTGTCCGGCACATCCCCGCCTTTGTGGGCATGAATCATCCCCTGGCAAACAGCCGATCGCGGTGGGTTGCCATCATTGCAGAACCACTGGATCACATCCATCAGATGCGTGCCTTGATCTGTCATATGCCCGCCGTTGTAATCGGAGAAATTGCGCCAATGGAAGAAGCGGCGTTCATCTAGTGGATATCGCTTTTTTGCGGGTCCCTGGAACCGCTCCCAATCGAGTTTTCCCTGCAGCTGCAATTTAGCCGGCATCGGTTTACGATTCCAGTACCACTGCGCTCGCGCCATAACAATTTCACCAAGGACGCCATCTTCGACCAATTTCTTTGCGCCACGCACGGCTTCGGAGCTGCGACGTTGCATCCCGACCTGCACGATCTGTTTCTTTTCGCGCACACCTTTGACCATCTTCGCGCCCTGTTCAATCGAATATGAGAAGGGTTTTTCCGTGTAAACGTCTTTCCCCGCGGCAACCGAATCGAGCAGAACATTGGAATGCCAGTGATCCGGCGTACCATTGACGATGGCGACAATATCTTTGTCGGCGAGCAGCTCCCGGTAATCCATCGTTGATTTCGCGCCCTCACGCGAAAGTTTTAACGCGGCGTTTATGTTCGGCTCATAGACATCGCAGACAGCGATAAATTCACAACGATCGGGAAATTTCCTGAACTCATTCATCAAGCTGCGACCACGCCCGCCTGAACCGATAATGCCTAGTTGAATACGTTCGTTTGCGCCGATCACTCGGGCATAGGATTTTGCAGTGAGAAGACTCGCGCCTGTAATGCTGGCGCCGGCAGTCGTGATGAAACGCCTCCGGTTGATGTTCTCAGACATAAAGCTTCCTCCGTGTTCTTAATTACAATGTAAATGGATGGTTGTCTGCGAAGAATAAAAAATCAGAGCAGAAAAGGCAAAGGAGAAAAACAGTTTTCAGTTTTCAGTTTTCAGTTTTCAGCTCTCGGTGAAACGCGAACTGAAAACTGAAAACTGTTTTTCGATCTTAAAACAGCAGCTTAATGCCGAACTGTATCCGCCGTGGGCTCTCCGCCGATAGGATGCTTCCAAACGACGGAGATCCTATGAAATTATCCGGCAAACCGAAATTCGGATGATTGAATAGATTGAAGAATTCAGCGCGAAATTGCAGATTTACACTCTCTGTTAACGCCGTGTTCTTCGCTACCGAGAAATTCACGTTCTGAAAACTCGGTCCGTCGAGGATATTCCTTCCCGAGTTACCAAAGTTGCCAAATGGCGGGATCACAAATGCGGAAGTATTAAACCATCTCTCCGGAGTCGGGTCGGATAGCTTCGCATCGCCCACAATATTCGGACGATCATTCGCGCCAAAACCGAGGTTCGCCCGCCCTGTATTGCTATTATCCAGCTCTGACAACAATGCTACGGTGAACGGTCTGCCGCTCTGCAGAGTTATCACACCATAAGTCTGCCAACCACTAACGAGACTCGTAATCCAACCAGCGCTACTGAGCATGCTCTTCCCTTTTCCGAATGGTAGATCATAAGAATAACTCAGCGAGAAACGATGTCTGACATCAAAACTGGACCTGCCTCTTTCTGCACGCAGGTTATAGCTATCTTGTGGGAAGTTCGGGTCGCCCGCACTCGAGAAGACTCCGGAAGCGTTGTCTATTGATCTGCCCCATGTGTATGAGCCGAGAAGTGACAGGCCGAAATCAAGCCGCTGTTGGATGCGCGCCTGGAAACTGTGATAGACCGAATTCGAACTCGCCTCCTGAATCAGAATGTCTTCAAATTGTGGCACGGGCCGGATGTAAGGTTGAAATGGATTGACGATCGGGCCGGGACGCGGTTGATTGATATCGCGTGAGGCCAATAACTTCGTTCCCTTTGAGCCCACGTAAGCTATTTCCGCCAGGCGGTTGCGCCCTAACTGCTGTTGAATATTCAGATTCCAATGTTGCAGATAGGACGTACGCAGGTCACGATCGAAAGTAAATGCGGATGGCGGCGATTGGGTTGGCGAAGAGAACGGGAATGGATTGAAGAGCGTAAGGGGGGCTAACGCTGACTGAAAATAGAGCCTGAAATCGTAATAGGGGGCGTTAAAAAACAATCCTTCGCCTGGAGCAAGCGGGGATTGATCGTAGTAAACACCGTAGCCTGTTCGCAAGACGGTATTACCTGCCCGACCCACCGTCCATGCCAGACCGACGCGCGGAGCGAAATTGTTCTTGTCCGCTTCGTAACCACCACGCGGGATGTCGTTGGTGCCGACGCGCACGAGTGAACGGGTCGCCGGGTCATAAATGTTCGACCGGTCTTCGGTATCGACAGGCGGCGAGTTGAATTCATAGCGCAGACCCAGCGAGAGCGTAAGATTTGATCTTACGCGGTAGCTGTCGTTGCCGAAAAAGTTATAGCTTTCAGTGCGCAAATGCTGATGATTGTCCAGGCGCGCGCCACCGGATATGAGCGGCAGTCCAAGCAGCAAATTGGCCAATGCATTTCCTGTGATCAGAGGCTGGAGTGAGACTGAGCCGTCCGGCAATCTCAGCGCAACCACTGAAGAGAAATTGATCAGACCGCGCGACTGCACATCTCGAAAAGCGTTTTGCTGTGTGATGCGAAGATCGAAACCGAATTTGATCAAATGGTCTCTCAGTGAATATGTCGCGGTATCGAGAAATTGATAGACGTTTGTCACGCTGTTCTGCGGGTTGTTGTATTCATCGCCGAGTGGCGAGTAGCCGCTGGTCGTAATAAAACTCAGGCCGAAATCACGCGGATTATTCGATAGCTCAGGCAGATCGACCGCCTGATTGACACTCGTCCCAAAATTTTCATGCCTGACATCAATAGCCACACGGTTGAAGGCGATGCGTGCATCGTTGACGAAGGCCGGCGAGAAGATATGCGTTTCGCTCAACAACAGGTTCTGTCCGCGCCGCGCGACAAAATTGCCGTAGCCAGGTACTCTGACCAGGGTCACCCCGGAGAAAGGCTCAAAAAGATCGCGGTCATTAAAACTGTAGCGCGCTGCGAACTTCGATGAAGCGCTGAGAGTATGATCGATCCGGAGATCGAACAAATCGTTACGGTCGCGTTGCACCGGAGAAGAGACGTAGTTTTGGAAAGGCACGGGGCGGTTCGGAAGCGGATAGAGCGCAGCAATCCTCAGGCCCATGGGATTGAGGATATCAGCCGGGAGTCTGCCGCCTGGGAACGGGAATTGAGTTCCAGGGATGAGCGGCTTCGTGAATAAACTCTGTGAGAAATCTCCAGCGCGTTCCTCAGCAGTCGGCACATTGGCCACGCGCGTGATTCCCTCGCGCAGCCGTGCGCCTTCGTAATCGCCGAAGAAGAATGTGCGATCTGTGATGATCGGTCCCCCGATTGAAAAGCCGAATTGATTGCGTTGATATTTGGGATCAGGTTGATCGGCCGGGACGAAGTAATTGCGCGCATCGAAGACCTGATTGCGCAGGAACTCATAGACAGTGCCGTGGAATCGGTTTGTTCCCGATTTAAGCACGATGTTGACCTGCGCACCGGCGCTCCGGCCAAAAGAAGCGTCGTAGGCGCTGGAGAGCACTTCAAACTCGCGGATCGCATCGACCGGCGGTTTTACTCCGAAGGTGTTGAGTTTCGGATCGACATTGTAGACGCCGTCGAGCAAGAAGTTATTCGAGTCTTCGCGTGTGCCATTGATATTGAACGTGAAATCTCCGCGTACCGAACCCGCAGAGCCTTGCGCTGCGGGCGTAGCGCCGGGAACAAGTAGACTGAGCTCGAGATAATTTCTACCATCGAGTGGCAACCCCGTGACCTGCACGTTGTCAATCACCGTGCCGAGAGATGCGGAGTCTCTTTTGAGCGGAGCCAGCGATCCGATGATCTCTATTGTCTCGCGGACTGTCGAGACGGCAAACGAGATGTCCACACGCAAATCCTGGTTGACCTGCAGATTCACTTTATGAATGTATTTTTTGTTGGCATTCGACTGCTCAACTTCAATACGATAAGAGCCAGGTGAAAGCAGCGAAAAAGTATATTCCCCCGCGCTATTGGTCGTCGCGATTCTTGTGGAGTTGGTCTCCTCCTGGGTCAGGTTGATTTTTGCTCCGGCGACCAGCCTGCCAGCCGGGTCAGTTACCATGCCGCGAATAGTCCCACGATAATTTTGTGCAGAAACAGTACCGGATAAAAGCGCTAGAGCTAAAACAAACCCTAGTATGGTTCTTGTCATCACTTTGAAATTTCTCCTGTTTTTGGTGATGTCGAGCGATTAATGAGGGCAGAAACAGAGCAACGAACATCGTGTGCTAAAGGTTTCAATCTTTAATTTGGATTTCCTTCCACCCGGATTACTTACTAAATCCCAGTCTTGGGTTGGAGATAGAACCACGGGGAGCACGGGGGACACGGGGGAGAAGATGAAGAAAAATGAGTACTGGTTGTGATCTCCCCGTGGTCCTTTTTCCAACCCAATACCGGGATTTAGTAAGGAGCTTGGACGTGACAGCTTGAAGACCGGTTACGAATATCTTACGCTCTATCACTGTCTTGACCGTCATTGGAGTATAGACTTATGAGCAATCAATCTGCACAACCTTCACCTGAACTTTTCTTCTCAACTGTCAATGCCTTTCAGCATACCGAAGTCATGAGAGGCGCAATTGAGCTTAGTGTATTCACCGCCATAGCCGAGGGCAACACAACAGCAAAAGCCCTGGCCGCCAAGTGCGATGCATCAGAACGCGGCATGCGAATCCTCTGCGATTACCTGACAATTCTCGGCTTCTTAACAAAAGAGTCCGGCCAATATGGCTTGACCCAGGATTCAGCCCTCTTTCTCGATCGACGCTCACCTGCATACCTTGGCGGCACCATTGAATTCCTGCTCGCGCCGCTGTTTGCCGACGCTTTCAAAGATATGGCCGCGGTCGTCCGAAAAGGCAGTACCCTTGTCAGCGATGATGGCAGTGTCTCTCCGGAAAACCCGGTATGGGTTCGATTCGCGCGTGTGATGATGCCGTTGATGGTAATGCCCGCGCAGTTTATTGCACAGTTAATCGAGGTTGATAAGAACCGCAAAATCAAAGTGCTGGATATCGCCGCAAGCCATGGCATCTTCGGTATTACCTTTGCCCAAAAATCTCCCAACATCGAGGTGGTGGCTGTGGATTGGGCCCCGGTGCTCGAGGTAGCCAGAGAGAACGCGCAGAAATTCGGCGTCATTGATCGTTACCGGCTTTTGCCGGGAAGCGCGTTTGAGGTGGATTTTGGCGGAGATTATGATCTGGTATTGTTGACCAACTTCCTGCATCACTTCGATGTTGAGACGAATGAGAAGTTGTTGAAAAAAATCCACGCAGCGATGAACGAAGGCGGGCGCGTTGTGACGTTGGATTTTGTTCCGAACGAGGACCGGGTCTCTCCGACAATGGCAGCTGGTTTTTCAATGGTCATGCTGGCTTCGACACGAGCTGGCGATGCCTATACATTTGCCGAGTTCGAAAAAATGTTCAGCAGTGCGGGATTTAGCAGAAGCGAGATGCACGTGATGCCTCATTATACGCAGCAAATTGTGATTTCGTACAAGTGATTTAAATTCTCCTGGTGCTAACGGATTTTGTGGTTATCAAATGTAAAGAGAGAACGCGAAACACGCGAAATAAGCGAAGCACGCGAAAA
>JAKEHZ010000287.1 GCA_022614735.1 Acidobacteriota bacterium
AAGGCACTAGCTGACTTCAATCGCTCGATCAAGCTCGAAGCGAAGGATGCCTGGGCAATCGCGCAGCGCGGATCGACCTACCGCTCGATGGAGCAATACGAGAAGGCACTAGCTGACTTCAGTCGCGCGATTGAACTGGATGCAGAAGATACCACTGCGCATCTTTCCCTCATTGTTTGTTACCGCAAACTCGGCAGAATGGAAGAATACCGGCAGCAAATAGAAATAGCACGAGGGATGTTCGAGAAAGTCACTGCATATAATCGCGCGTGCTTTGCCGCCGTTTGCGGCAATACTGAAAACGCCCTTGCACTGCTGCGTGCGGCGTTGGAAAGCAAGGAACAATCTATCGAGTGGGCCAGGACCGACCCCGATTTCGATTTGCTTCGAGAGGATCCTCGCTTTGAGGCATTGCTGGATGAGATGGCAACGCCTCTAAACTGACCAAAAGTCTGTTTCACCTTTTCAAAATCCCATTCTTTCCTACCCGTCTTTATGAAACATAACGTCCTTTATGTTTCACAAGCGGAGTGATATAAACCCGCTCGATGAGCGAGACCCTCCCCGCAAAAATCGAAAGCGCTGGCATGAGCGCTCTGACACTTCCAAACATCGTCACGCGCGAGGGCGAACGGACGACGAAACGCTTCATCAGTTTTTTACTGCCAACATCCGAAACCCGAACACGCGGCTTTCTTATCTGCGGGCAGTCGAGCAGTTTCTTTCATGGTGCGAGAATCGCGGGGGAGGCCTTCAGCAATTTGAGCCGGTGATTGTAGCGGCCTAGATCGAAGACCTTTCGCGCAACAAATCTCCGCAAACGGTGAAGCAACATCTCGCGGCAATCCGGATGCTCTTTTTTGAATGGTCACTGGCCAGGGGATGCCGTTTAATCCGGCGTCATCGGTGCGAGGCCCGTGCTATAGCATCAAAAAAGGAAAGACGCCGGTGCATTCGGCGATGGACACGCGGAAACTTCTTGATAGCATAGATGTGTCGCACGTTGTTGGTTTGCGCGACCGTGCTTTGATTGGACTAATGGTTTATTCTTTCGCGCGGGTTTCGGCCGTCTCGAATATGCGCCTCAGAGATTACTACCAGAACGGAAACGCTGGTGGATTCGCTTCACGAGAAAGGCGGAAAGTTTCACGAAGTCCCCGTTCATCACACAGCCGAAGAATATCTTGATGCCTACATCGAGGCGGCGGAAATCAGCGAACAGAAAATAAACCGCTATTCAGAACGACGCGCGGAAAGACTAGAACTCTCACAGAGAATGGAATAAACCGCGTCGAAACGCGGAAGATGATAAAGCGGAGAGCCGAAGAAGCGGGACTTTCAGCGAACACAACTTGTCACACTTTCAGAGCGACCGGCATCACTGCATACCTGGAGAATGGCGGCACTATCGAGCACGCACAACAGATTGCGGCACACGAGTCGCCGAGGACGACGAAGCTCTACGACTGTACAACCAACGCCATCAGCCTCGATGAAATCGAGCGAATAGTAATTTATTGCCATTGGCCGAGTTATCTCTTCACCTGAAGCTTTATGCCCATCGGCATCCTGAGCAGCATTCATCATTGAGCGTGGAGTATGAAGAAAAAGAACTCTACACAACCAAAAATATCTAAACAACCGACAGTGCCAAAAATGCAGGTTCCTGAAAATGATATGGTCAAGAAAGAGATTGAGACAAAAGGTTTGCGGCAAGACGTTATGGATAAAGATTTTTTGCGAGAACGTTATTCAGCTCTGAGTTCACTATGGTCACACCATAACAGTTCACAGCTTCAATGGCCTGCGGGTATTAATGATTCGCACTTATCATCTGCAAAGCATAAGTGCGAATCATTGCCATACCCAAATCCAACTTGGAGGAAACTCAATTGAAATTCGTCATGACCTACTATATCCCCAACGAATCCTGGGACAAGGCTGTTTCTCGCTTTCTAGAAACTCAGGCACCAGCTCCGGAGGGCGTGAAGCTGCTAGAGCGCTGGCACGCCGCCGCCGGCCGTAACGGCTTTCTCCTACTCGAGAGCGAGGATGTCGCCGCCATCTACCGGTTCGCGGCCGAGTGGAACGACGTGTGCGACCTGTCGGTGACTCCGGTCATCGATGACGAAGGAGCCGGAATCGTTCTGTCGAGCATGCGCAAATCATAGCCAGCTATCCGTCCGGAAAGCCCAAGCGAATCACAGCATCTCAAAAAGTAACGAAATTGGCTATCTTCGCTACTTTACATGCCTCCATCGTAGACGCTGGCGACCGATTCATCTGGGAGCCGCGCCGAGCGCATCGAACAGAAGTTGTCCTCAAATGGCTTCACAAGGTGAACGCTTCACTGGACTTTAATCTGCATGATATTCGCGGGTTGACCATCTACTGTTAGCGCAATGTCTATCTCACCTCGTCCTATCAAACTACGCGGGAGGCGCAGATTGACTTGATCCAGTCCAACGAAACGGCCCTGTGGCCCCGCAAAGAGCACTTCTGAATTTGTTCCACCGATGCTCGCTGTGACTGCGGAAAGCGAACTGCGCCCCTGGATACCGGTGCCGAACAGGATCAGAAACACCTGATCTGTTTCCGGGCCTAAGTCAATCGGAAGGGTAACAAACTTCTTTTGTGCCGTGTCGTATTGTGCGACTGGCTCATCGCTCCGCGCTCCGTCGGCTTTGATGCGTAAGATGCTCGCTGCTGCAACGCCTTGTCCACTAGAGTTGGCTGCAAAGAGCCCGGGCGCGACCGCTGCAATCTGCATTGTCCCGGTGGCGGTGCTGCCATCTCCGCTGGTGAGCGTCACCGTGGCTGTTCCAACTGCAGTCTCACGGGGGATCAGATAATTGATCTGAGCTGGCGCGACGAAGAAGAGCGAGGCAACCCGCTCAACGTTGGCGCTGTCTTTAACCTTCACCGATGTCCCGGCGAGCGAATTGGGCAGCGGTACAGTGTCAGCTTCCATGGTTGCGGTCGCCAGGCCTGTGCCGAAGGCGGCGACAATGGAATCGCTGGCCAGCCGTGACCCTGAGTAACTTGCGGCGGAAACACTTGCCAGAGTGCTTGCGCGCCCGCTGATCGTGATCTGCCCGCTTCGGTTACAGGTAGTAGAGCCAATGCTAATCGTTAAAGACCAGCTGTAAGTGCCGGGGCTGGCGTAGGTGTGCGAGACGCTCGACCCTGATGAAGTGGTGTTATCACCAAAGCTCCATTGATAGTTTGGCTCTCCATCGCAGTAGACAGTAGTCGCCGAAGCGCTCAAGTTGACAGCCGTGCCTGCGGACCCGGTTGCGGGCGCCGAGGCAGAGCAAGAGAGCGTGCAATATTCATACTGGCCTGCTGCTCGCGCAGGTTTGGTTGAGAGCATGATCGCAGCCGAAGCAATAAACACCGCCCAAACGATGATTTGCCCCAGGTGGCGAAGACTGCCCGTGGAAACACGTGATAAAGCCGGCAGCACGGCACATTGCCGCGTCATACCGGTTTTTGCAAATTTGACTCCGGTTAAAAGCTTGGCGCAAGTAGATAGCTGGTTCATGCTGACCTCCTCTGCAACTACTGGGAGCGCAAGCGCTCCCAGTAGTTGTCATCGTTTCAGGGCGTCGTCATGAACGACATGAGCGACTCCTTGTGCTGTTTGAAAAAGTAAAAGGTGTGAAATCGACAGCTGAGTTTTATTTGCAAATTACACTCCACAACCGAGCGTTGATCCAGTTATTTCAACTAAGCCGGTAACTGGCAGCATTTCGAAGAGAATACGGCTTTGGTGAGCTTCAGATAGGTGGGCACGGCATGAGCTGGAGTGAAACAGAATCTGCTTTTCTGCCTCAAGAAATGTTCTACACGGTGTCAGTGTCATGAGTTACCTACCGCTCCCAGGCTGGTCGATGCCGGGCTTCCGGTACTGATCAGGATCTGGCACCAGCTTGCCACCGCGCATTGTGGCTCCAATTATGATCCCTGCGCTGACCAGAACCAGATTCTTGATAATGTATTAACCCTCCAAAGTTGGCGCAAACGGGATGGGAATGGTGGCTTCAAACACGCGCAATCGCATACAATTACGCTCCGGATCGTACAGCGCCACAAAGATGAAGTCGAAATTGACAACATGGCGCTGCCTCGTCGACAGATCGTGAAACAATGAGGACAGATAGTGACGCTTACCATCAAAACCATATTCGCTTTCCTGCTCATGCTCACATTTATGCAGCAACAGAGAGATCAATCATTACGACCTCGCGCCCGTGATCTAGGCATTGTCGTAGGTATTCTGCCGCCGGGAAAGCAGAACGCGATCACCGATGTAGCAGGCGTGCGCGTCGGCCATGTGACCTTGATTAAAGGCGACAATGTCCGAACCGGCGTGACCGCAATCCTCCCGCATGTGGGCAACCTCTTTCGGGAGAAAGTCCCGGCAGCGATCTTTGTCGGCAATGGGTTCGGCAAGCTCATGGGATCAACTCAGGTCAATGAACTCGGTGAGATTGAGACTCCGATCCTGCTCACCAACACGCTCAACGTCCCCAAAGTCGCTGATGCACTGATCGAATGGATGCTCGCACTTCCGGGTAACGAAGAAGTTCGTTCAATCAACCCGATCGTGGCAGAAACAAACGACGGTTATCTCAACGACATCCGTGGCCGTCACGTCGGGCGCGATGAGGTTTTCGAAGCATTGAGAGCAGCCAAAGACGGCTCGATTGAAGAAGGCTCTGTTGGCGCGGGCACAGGAACTGTGGCTTTTGGATTCAAAGGCGGCATCGGCACTTCATCTCGCATACTTCCGCAAAGCCTTGGCAGTTACAGTATCGGGACTCTGGTTCAGACCAATTTCGGCGGGGTTTTGACGATAAATGGCGCGCCCGTCGGCCGCGAGCTGGGCAAGTATTACTTGAAGGAGCAAATCGAAGGTAATCGGGTCAGCCGAAATTTCCCGGGAGAAGGCGAGGTGAGCGATTTGGCGGACGGTTCAATTATCATGGTCATCGCCACCGATGCGCCGCTCGATGCGCGGAATTTGAAGCGCCTGGCTGCGCGCGCCATGCTCGGACTCGCTCGCACCGGTTCTCCCTCGAGCAATGGGAGCGGCGATTACGTGATCGCATTCAGCACGGCGAATCAGAACCGTATCCGATCGGGCGAAACCGTGCGGGACAGAGAGATACTCGGCAATGAATCGTTGTCACCTCTGTTCCAGGCAGTGGTAGAAGCCACGGAAGAGGCGATCTATAACTCGCTCCTGCGCGCTACTACCATAACCGGTCGCAATGGACACCGCGTCGAGGCTTTGCCAATAGATAAAATTGTAGAGATTATGAGGAAATATGGAGGGGTGAAATGATTGCGGATTGCGGATTGCGGATTTTTTTAGCGCGCGACTTCTTTCAATCCGCAATCCGCAATCTTCTTTATGCGAAGCTCTTCACAGCGGCCGCCTCATCTTCGAAAACCTCGAAGACGGTGATCAGCTTGGTAATCGTCAGCAGATCGCTGATGCGTTTGGTCGCATTGATCAGCTTCAGATCGCCGCCTGCGCGTTTGACCGTCGTGTAGCTGCGGACGATCTCACCGAGGCCGCCGCTGTCCATATACGGAACATTTGCGAGGTTGAGTAACACCTTGGTCTCTTTGCGTTCGACACATTCATCAATCTTGCGCTTTAACTGGACGTCACCCTCGCCGAGGAGGATTTTGCCTTCAACGTCGAGAATAGTCACGTCACCACTCTTGCGCTCTGTAATGGTCATACCGGGCCTCCAAGAATTTGAGTATTTATCGTTATTGATAAATCGTTATTGATAAAAGGTGTAGAAAAACAGCCTGAAAACTATCACAGGCGCGCAATGATAGCAAGCTTATGATTCTTACTCACAAAATAGTCGAGCAGCTGCAGGAAAAGTGGCCTCAATTCGTCGCCTTCGATGATTCTCTGCGCGACGAGGCCAAAGATTACAAGCATGCGTTGGGCAAACTCGCGGAAATCAGCGGAGAGAATTTGCTCTCACAACTCTCGAACGAGAAGACTCCCGGTGCGCTACCGACAGCTGAGTTCGAGACGGCGCCCAACCTCTGCCTGAAATTCCCCCTCGAATTCGGCAACCACCAGGAAGCCCGGGCCTGGGCCTGCGATGCGCTGCTCAATCATACGACCTTTGCCGTTGATGGGAGTCAGATCAGGCACGATCCGGGATTGAGCGTGCCAGTCGCTGCTGTGCAGGTCGCGTGGTTTGAAAATCGACATAGGCGTGAAGCCAGTTATACCAAGGACATCACATTCGAAATCCTCACGCCTGAAGAGCTGCTTGTCGAGTTCAACGGAGATCGCATATTTTCCGAACAGACTGTCAGTACACGTCGCTTCGAGCTCGAGATCGAAACGCTGTGCAATTTGATGCAGAAGCTGGCGACGGAAAGAGAACAATCATCGCGATTGCCCGTCGCCTTATTTGACAGCTCGCTCGTCATCTCGTTCGCGGACCGCCTGCAGGAAGAGATGCGCGCGCGCCACGTCAATGCCATGCTCAGGCTGCTGCGCTGTTCAAAGCAGACCGGCATACCTGTCGTCGGCTACATCGACTCGAGCTATGCGCGTGATTTGACAAATATGCTCGCTCATTGCTTCAGTCTCAATGAGGCTTGCCGGGTGCATGATGCGCAACTCGTCAGCGGCAGACTGGAGTGGGGAGCGCGCACACCGCTTTTCATTTGCGCGCGAGGCGGCGCTGACCGCAAACGCGCAGGCGTGCTCGAAAGTTTCGAGGAGTACCGCCGTGGCATCGGTTTTCTTTACCTCAGGACCAACTCTTCGACTCCGCCTGCGCGATTGGAGATCCCTCTCTGGGTATATGAGCAGGGACTGCTCAACGAAGTGATCGACATCATCCGCGCCGAGGTGATCGTCGGCAACGGCTATCCTTATGTGATCGAGACGTCTGATGCCGCCGCAGTGATCACTTCCCGCGAACGCGAAGCGTTTTACGCAATCTTTCAACGCTTCGCCAGCGAGCAGGGGGTCGAGTTGAGAGTTTCACAGAAAGCGACGAGTAAACTGAGGAGAAGATAAGCCCTCTTTCCCATATGCGTGCAGTCATTCAACGTGTCATAAAAAGTAGTGTCTCGATCAGAGGCGAAGTCGTTGGCGCAATCAACGGCGGCCTGGTCATCCTGCTCGGCGTCGGCATCAATGATACTGAGACCGAGGTGGAATTGCTGGCTAACAAAATTGCCAATCTACGGATATTCGCGGACGCCGAAGGCAAATTCAACCTGTCCGCGCTCGACGTCAAATCCGAGATACTCGTCATTTCGCAGTTCACACTATATGCTGATTCGCGCAAAGGCCGGCGTCCAAGTTTCACCGAGGCCGCGCGCCCTGAAATCGCGATTCCTCTCTATGAAAAATTTGTCAGAGTCTTGCGGGGGATTGGCTTCAGAGTCGAGACCGGAGAATTTCAGGCTGAGATGCTGGTCGAAATTCATAACTCGGGACCAGTGACGATCTGGCTCGATACTGCCGATCTGTCAAGGAAGTAAGACCCAAACTACGTACAGCAACCTTTCCAGGTTGCTGTTGACTCACTGATGTGACCATTGAGTAAACAACAGCAACCTGGAAAGGTTGCTGTACATTTTCTGAGGTATCGTTCATGTCGTTCATGACGACGCCCGGAAACAATGAAAGCGCCCTGGGTACGCATCGCTTCCAGCGTGCTGGTCTTCGATAGGCGGTCGTTACCGGAGACCTGGCACGCTGGAAGCGATGCGTACCCAGGGATTTCCAGAGGAGATTAAATTATGCATCGCCGTCGTTTCATCAAATCCGCGTTACTCGCTGTGCCCGGCGCGACGCTCGGCGCAGCCCTGCACGAAACACTCTGCGCATCACTACCGAAAATGAAGATCACTCGCGTGCGCTTCTACGAATCGCCGATCTCCCGCCCGATGTTCAATCAAAGCTTTCACATCGTCACAGTCGAGACCGATGCGGGCATCACGGGCATTGGCGAAGGCGGATCACGCGACACTATGCGCGAATGCGCCGAGATGCTCATCGGCGAAAACCCGCTGCAGATTGATCGCTGCTGGCAGTTAATGTACCGTGGGCGTTTTTATCCGGCCGGGCGCGAGAAGCTACATGCGATGGGCGCGCTCGATCTGGCGTTGTGGGACATCAAAGGGAAGGCGTTGGACGTGCCTCTTTACGAACTGCTCGGCGGTAAATCACGCGACCACGTTGAATGCTACTCGACCGGTTTCATCCGCACAAAGGGAGGGATCAAAGAGACAGCGAAGGCCACGATTGAGGCAGGTTTCCGCGCGTTTCGCACTTCAGTATCAGATCCCGGAGGTGAGACCGCTTTCATATCACAGCGGATGGTTACCAAGACACATCAAAACTGCCTGGCGATCCGCGAGGGCGTCGGGCCCGATGCAGATTGGTGCATCGACTATCACACACGACTCGACTTCCCCGATGCCGTGCGTTTGAGCTCGCTGCTTGAGCCGCTCGAGCCTTACTTTTGCGAAGATCTGGTGCGCTCGGAAAACCCCGGCGTTTACCGTGAGTTGCGCAAACAGGTGAAAGTCCCCATTGCGGTAGGCGAGCAATTTGGCACGCGTTGGGAGATCAATGAATTGATTGAACAACACCTGATTGATTACAACCGGGTGGCCATTCCGAACTGCGGCGGCCTTACTGAATACGCCAAGCTTGCTGCCATGTGCGAAACGCACTATGTGGGGCTGACGCCGCATTTCACAGGCCCGGTTTCAGAAGCTGCTCTCGTTCACGTCTGCGCGGCATTTTCGGGGCCGGTCCTCATGGAATTGGCCGGGACCTATCCACTCGATATTCCATATCTGCCCAAACATTTCGACTACCGGAATGGCAAGCTCTGGCCCAATGATCGTCCCGGTCTGGGAGTTGAGTTTGACGCGTCGAAGTTACAACTGACTGCGGAATTTGCTCAGCGCAATCAGCCGATCAGGATTTTCCGCCGGCCTGATGGCTCCTTGACCAACTGGTGAGACAATAAGCTGAAGAAGGAAAACGGAACAAATGGAAATTCTATAGAGTCTGTTATTAACTTTGGGTTCGGCTCTTTGAAAACGACGCTTTCCCTAGCCCAGCCGTTCACGGCTGGGTAGCGATACACATAATCCCTAAGCCCGGTTCACCGGGCTTATCAGCAGGCTTCAGCCACAAGTTTGGCTAAAG
>JAKEHZ010000040.1 GCA_022614735.1 Acidobacteriota bacterium
AAGGCTGATATTTGCGCCGCAGATCACGATGACGACATTCTGATTGCGAAATCGCTCTTGCATCTTCAGGAATCCCGCGAGTGCGACGCCGGCCGCCCCCTCGATCAGTAAGTGGTGAGTCTCGATGAATTGCCGCATAACTGCAGCGATTTCGTCTTCAGAGACAAGCACGAAATCATCGACTAACCTGCGGCATAAATCGTAGGTGATCGCGCCAGGTTCAAATCCACCGGCAGTGCCATCCGATAGCGTCGGCTTCGATTCAAAGTCAATAAACTTTCCCGCTTTTACTGAGAGAGCCATCTCCGGCGAGTTCTCCGGCAGACAGCCAATGACCGAGAGAGCGTTTTGAAGACGTGATTTTAGAAAACACGCTATGCCCGATATCAGCCCGCCGCCACCGACCGATACAAAGAGAGCGTCGATCTTCGAGCATTGGCGCGCCAATTCCAGACCGATAGTCCCCTGACCCGCGATGATAGAAGGATCGTTGTAGGGCGAGATGTAAACCAGACCTTCCTGTTTGGCGTATTGACGAGCGTGGAGCTCGGTCTCCAGACAGCTCGCACCATGTGTGCGGATCTCGGCGCCGCACCTTCTGATCGCGTCGAGCTTGGCCGCTGAAGCATTCTCCGGCACAAAGATGATCCCTTTGTGATTGAGAGCGAGCAAACCGAAAGCCACGGCTGCTCCGTGATTTCCTGTTGAAGCAGTGACGACGGAGCGTTGCATTTGCTCCTGGCTGAGCGTGAGCAGTTTATTCATTGCGCCGCGAACTTTGAAAGAGCCGGTGTGTTGCAGGTTTTCCAACTTCAGCCAGACATGCGCGTCTGAGAGTTGACTGAGGTAGTGGGAATATTCGAGCGGCGTTTCTTTGATATACCGCCTGAGGCGCTGTTCCGCCTCAAGAACATCATCGTAACAGTCGTCAACGCTCCCCATATTTATAAATCACGCCCTGAGTGCCTACAACCCAGCCGCAATCGGGAGCGATGAAACAGAGCCTGTTCATATTTGCGTGCGTTTCGAGCTTGGTCCCTTCCCAGGTTATTCCCCCGTCCAGTGTATGGAGCAGAATACCCTGATTGCCCGCTATCCAACCTTCATTTGCGCTCACGAAGACCACATCGTTCAGAGTTTCCGTCGTATTCGATTTCGCTCTCTGCCAGCGCTTGCCGCCATCAATCGTTAAGATGACTGTGCCATTTGCGCCAACCGCCCAGCCGCGCTTTGCGTCGATGAAATAGACTGCGCGTAGAGCATCGGTCACCCCAGACTTCCGTTCCTCCCACACCTGTCCTCCATTGTCTGTATGCAATACCGTTCCGGCTGCGCCCACAATCGTTACTTCCATCCTATCAATGGCCATCACGTCATAGAGCAGTTTACGTGTTTCCGTGTATTGCAAACTCCAGTTCGCGCCGCCGTCTTTGGTCGTCTGGATCGCGCCCGATTCACCGCAGGTCCAACCCACCTGATCGTCAACGAAGAACATTCGGACCATAATCGGTTCGGGCGATCGAAGCGTTTCTTGATAATCGTCGGTCTCCTTGGGCTGAACTTTGCCTGACTCATTGACTGTGACTCTGTTCAAAGCTTTATCGGGACGCCTGTACGGCTGCCGAGACAGCAAGCCATCACTCCAACTCTCCCCACGATCAGAACTCATCAGGACGAATGCGCGTTCAGTAAAATTGTAAGCCCCTCTCGGGGTGAATATCCCATATTCACCCAGAAAACACATGCGTTCCTTGAGCTCTCCATCTTTGAAGACCCAAAGATCACGAACCATCTCTCTCTTCTGGCGCTCAGGCAACAAGAGCCGGTTCCAACTCTCGCCTCCGTCCTCAGTCACCATCACAGCGCCGTTGCTTCCAGTTATCCATCCGCGCTTGCGATCGATGAAGAAAACCGCAGAGAATCGGGAAAATCCGCCGCTCTTTTGCCGGTGCCAGTCAAGTTCTCCGATCTTTCCCGAGGATTTACCGGGAAGCAGAAGAATCGAAACCAGGATGAAGAGAGAATACAAAACAAACAAAGAAAAGTTGGCAGTTGGCAGTTGGCAGTTGGCAGTTGGAGTGGTCCTTACTGCCAACTGCCAACTGCCGACTGCCAACTTTTCTTTGTTTGTTTCGTATTCTCTCTTCATCTTCCCAATATTTTCAAATCATTGATACATGAAGCCCAACCAGGCGGTGACGTATATCCAATTGAGAACCTGATCGATAGCCTTGAGCGCAGAGCTGTAGACGACAACCGTATCACCCGGAACCAGGAAAAGATCCTCTGCCTTGCCCCTTTCGACCTCCTTGATATTGACTACCAGTGGAGTCGGTAGACCATGCGGCTGCATCCGCAGGACGGTAACATTCGAGCGTTTGCCATACTTGGAGAAGTAACCGGCTCGAGCAAGCCCTTCAGTCACGGTCATTCGACGAGTCATTTCGTAGGTACCGGGTGTATTGACATCCCCAACGACTACGTACTTCAAGCTATGGACCTGATTGATTTGCACTGTTACTTTCGGGTCGATGATATATTCTATCAACCTTTCAGTAATCTCCTTTTCTATCTCATCGGTCGTGCGACCCGCGATCATAATCTGGCCGATCAGTGGATAATTGATCTTGCCGTTGGGAGGGACTGTGATGTTGGCGCGGGAGTATATCGGTTGATCGAAGACATCGACTGTGATGTTGTCTTCCGGACCGAGTCTGAGAGTGGCAAAGAAGTTGTTGATGTAAGGTAAGTAGGCGGCTTCGGCCTCTGATGCTTTCTCACGACGCAGCGCATTCCGCTCCTCGTCGGTAATGATCTTCGTCGAACTTGCGCTCGCCGGCTTCTTTTTAACGGCGGCTGAGCCGGATGCCGGTTTATCATTCTTACTTGCCGTCGAATCATTAACCGATTTCTCCGGCATTAATTCCTTCTTTGATCCTGCTTTTTCCAGCTCGGGCTTGGGTTCCTGGGCGGAGATGGTTACTTTACTCAACCCAAGTATCAAGAATACTGCCAGAAGATAAATCTGCCAGTCACGATGCTGATTATGACTTTTCACAGAAGTCATCATAACCTCCCTTTAATTCTTGCAATTCTTGTTATCTACCATACCCAAAAAGTATGGTCTTAATTGATTTAAACATTATCCAAATATCGAATAAGAGTGAGACGTGTTTGATATAGTAAAGATCGTACTGCAATTTCTGAATAGCGTCGCCAATCGTGGAACCGTATCCATAGTTGACCTGCGCCCATCCGGTCAATCCCGGTTCAACCAGATGTCGCTGTGAGTAAAAGGGGATATTCTCGGTCAACTGTTTGACAAAAAAAAGACGTTCGGCGCGTGGGCCGACGATGCTCATCTCTCCGCGCAGGATATTAATAAATTGTGGTAATTCATCTATCCGCGTTTTGCGAATAAAGTTTCCAACGCGCGTGATCCGAGGATCGAACTCAGAAGACCATTGGGGCAGGCCGTCCTTCTCCGCGTCCTGACGCATCGAGCGAAACTTAATGATCTTGAAAATCCGGCCGTTTTTCCCGACACGTTCCTGTGTGTAAAAGATCGGGCCAGGCGAATCGAGCTTGATCGCAATTGCCGTGATGATCGCAATCGGCAAGGAAAGCGCAATCGCGATGATGGCCATGACCACGTTGAAAATGCGGCGGACCGTGTTCCAGACAGCGGTGCGTTTGCTGCCGCCGGAAAAGATGATCCAGCTCGGGCGCAACATATCAACACTGATCTTACCCGTCAGTTTTTCGTAGAGCGATGTCCCTTCTTCAATCGCTGCGCTACCTTCCAGGCGAATCTTCAACAATTGATCGACCGGCAGGTTGCCGCGCCGGTCTTGTAGTGCAACGACTACCCGGTCGACCTTCTCTTCATCGACCAGCCGGTTTAAATCTGCGATAACGCCGATCACTTTGGGATTGAACAGGCTTTGCCCGACCAGCTTCGGGTCATCCGCTGCAAATCCGACGATATTGTAACCGAGATCTCGGCGCTGCATCGCTTCGCGAGCAACTTCGATGGCCAAATTGTCTGTGCCGACAATTAAAATTCGCTCGCATAACCGCGGATGACGCAACAACCAGTGAAACGCCAGACGCCAGCAGGTCATGAGCGCCAGGGCCAGGGCCATGGCTACGACAGGCACACCATTAGTATTTTGCCCGAAGAGAAATGTCGGTTGTAGTCCAAAGATCGCGCTCAGGACCAGAATCACCGCCCCGGCAGCCCGAACCAGATCGGACAGCAATTCACGATCTAACCGCGGTTTCGATAGTTCGTAGAGGTCGAAGAGGTAGAAGATAAACTGGGCGATGAAAGTGGTGAGGGCGATTTTGTAGATGCCGCTTTGTTGGAAGAGTATGGCGGTGATGTTTACGTCGAAACGCAGATAGAGACCGAGTAGAACGACGGAGAAAATGATCCCGGTCTCCACCGCTAAGAGCGTGAGGGTTTTGAGCCAAACACCTCGGCTAAACATAGGGCGTCAATTGGCTGAGTGTTATGTGATTGATGTTGAGCACCTGTATCTCACAACCTCAGTCCCTCCTTCTATTTTTCTTTTTATGAAATATGTTAGCGATCCTTTTGCCTAATGTGCGCGGTCTCTCTTCCCGTCGCCCATAGTAATAATAGTAATCGTAATAACCGGCCTCCCTGAGATGCTCTGCTCCGTTAAGTACGACACCGAGAATACGCCCACGCGGCAAAGCGTCGATTGCCTTCTCGACGGTCTCGTACGGAGCCAATCCGGCACGCACCACCAGAATCACAGCATCAGCGTGATTAGCGAGTAATCGGGAGTCAGCGAACGGCATGACCGGCGGTGAATCGACCAGGATGAAATCGAAATACTCGCGCAGAAGTGTCAGCATCTCGTCGAGCCGCTCGCTCGAAAGCAGCTCAGTTGGGTTATTCGCTTCGCTGATCACAGGCAGAGCGTAAAGTTCCAGCCCTTCGAGGCAAAACATTGATTTGAACACTTCGCTCCCGCCTTCGAGCACTTCACTCAACCCACCCGTTGGTTGAACCCCCAGATATGAGGCAAAACTCGGGCGGCGCAAATCGCCTTCAATCACCAGCACACGTCTTTCCTTTGATTGTGCGATAGCCAGCGCAAGGTTGAGAACCGTCGAAGTTTTACCCTCATTTGCCACTGCGCTCGTCACGGTCACGATTTGCGTCCGCTTCCTGGCGGCCGCATGGAAAAGCTCAGTGCGGAGAGTGCGATATTGCTCGCACTCCGGCGCATTGGGCTCAGTCAGTAAAATCAAGCGCGGGTGCAATCGTGATATTTTGGGCTGTTCAACCGGGACTTCCTGCGGACATCGCGCGGGAGCTATCTTCTCCCGATGGTGGTTATCCGATTGTGGAGCGCTGGTATCAGACGGCTCTTCTTGAAACTCACCCCGTCGAAATTCCGGCTGCGTTCGGCGAGGTAGAGGCAGAGAAGCGAATGACTTTCTTCCGGAGCCATTGGTCGTCTGAGGAGAGGGCGCGGTATCCTGAAACGACGGTTGTGGGTTGATTGGCGCACCGATGACCGAGGGCAACTCAAAATTTACACTCGCATCATCCCGAGCCTCATCGCCGGCCGGAGCATCCGGCGTGCCTGTTTCGGCAGCGAGCGGATCGCGATTTGGTTCTCTGTTTCTTTCGTTTTGCAGTTGGCGCTGAAGCGCCTCGAAGACTTTGCTCATATATCGAACTCGGAACTACATAAAGGCGAGACTTCAAATCGGCTCATCCCGCCTTGATCTTATCTTCAAAATCGGCTTCGGTCTTTTCTTCTTGCGAAGCTATCAGGGCAAACTGAGACGTTTCATCAGTGGGTCCCTGGGATGAATCAGACTGAGAGACCGACGTATCAATCTCCTGGCGCAAGAGATCTCTGCTGCGCTGATGAGCGTACGACCGTCTGCGAAGAGGCCTGGCCTCAACCAGACTCTGATCTAACTGTTCGGGCAGTCCGGCCTCCGATTTCCATTCTTGATCATCATTCTGGTTCATAATCGGTAAGGGAGGCAGTGAAGCAGCCATAACCTGGCGCGGGTCGTCTTCAATCATCGGTCGGAGGAGGTCAAGCGATTGCGCAACTTCGTCGACAATCTCAGTCGAGATCAGTTTTGTGTTCATCGCAAAACCGGTGAGTAGCGCATTGTCACAGATGTTGTTTATCAAGCGCGGGATGCCTTCGGACATGCGATAGATCAGAGCGACTGCGTCAGGCGTAAAAAAGTCCAGTCGCGAAGCACCCGCGACTTTCATGCGCGTGCGGATATAAGCGGAGACCTCCTCGGCTCTGAGAGGTTTTATTTCACAGCGCAAACTTATGCGCTGTTTGAGCTGCCGCAACTCGGGACTGTTGAGGATGTTACGCAACTCCGGCTGTCCGACGAGGATGATCTGCAACTGTTTTTCCGTGTAAGTTTCAAAGTTGAGCAGGAGGCGGACCTCTTCGAGCAGATCTGCCTGTAATCCATGCGCCTCATCTATGATCAGCACCGTTCTCAGCCCTCGCGAATGGCGCATCATCAGCAGTTTTCCGAGTTTCATCAGCATTTCCGCTTTGGAGCTGGATTGACCCAAACCGTAGTCGACGGCAAGATGCTGATAAAACTCCAGGACTGCCAATCCCGGATTAAATATGTAGGAGGTGAGTACGCTGCGGTCCAACCGGGTGAGCATCGCGCGCAGCATGGTCGTTTTACCGGTTCCAACCTCTCCCGTCGCGACAATCAATCCTTTGCCGTGCTGAATGCCGTAATGCAAATTGGCCATTACTTCACGATGGCTCGCAGTGAAATAGAGAAATCGCGGATCGGGGGTCAGGCTAAAGGGGATGTCGCGTAGACCGTAAAACTGAAGATACATAGTAATACCGCACTCGGACCCCATAATGGGTTTTGCAAAAACCATTATGAGTTCTCAATAACTCCCTGTTAAAAGACTCATGACACCCGAATATTTGATCGCTTGATAAAGCAGCGGGACTGCCGCCGCAATTAATAATAGGACTCCGAAGAGCTTGACCGCTCCGATCAGTGGCCGCCAACGACGCTCTCGCCTGGTGACTATCCTGGGGACAGTGACCAGCAGAGGCAATTTCACGTAATGTGCAATATCACGAGAATCGCGGATAGTCGTAAGAGCACGAGATTCGATTGCAATCGCGGCGATTAATCCCGTCAGCAATCCAACTGCCAGCGAGATCGGATAGAGCAGATTGCGTTTCGGTGAAACCGGGACCTCAGGGAGACTTGCAGGGTCGGCCATGCGAAAAGTCTCACCGCTGAAATCGTTGATCACTTTCGCGCTGAACCGGGCGTTATCGCGCATTGACAGCAAATCTTCGTAGCGTTTGCGCAGCGTGGTGTAATCCCGTTCGATCTTAGTCGACTCGGTGGCCAGCAGTGGCGTCGCGCGCAGACGATCTTGCAATTCAAGATAGCTGCGATTGGTCTGCTCCAGCTCCGCTTCCTTGCGTACTAGATCGCGTTTATCCGCATCTATCCTGATTTCGAGATTCGTGATCTGCGGGTTGTTGTTGCGCGACCGGCGTTTAACCTGTTTGTCCTGCTCGGTTCTGGACTTGAGGTCATCCAATTCTCTATTGACTGCATCGATCTGCACTTTGATCTTGACTACCTCCGGGTTCTTCTCTGTGTAAACCGTCAACAATTGTCTCAGCTGCGCTTCATAATCGGCGCGCTTTGAGCGAAGTTGTCCTTCTATCTGTCCGACGGAGACCGGAGTGTCAGGTTCAACGTTGTCCTGATTCCTGAGAGTGGCCAGGAGTTGTTCATTGGTCGCAATCTGGCTGCGCAACGCGTCAATCGACGATTGCTGTGACTGGCGAATCATGCTCAGACTATTCATCTGGCCGAGCATGTTCTGCTCTTGTCCGGGAACGGCATCGGGATTTCTGACCAGATACCCAGCTCGCGCCGACTCTATTTTTTCCAACTCAAGCTTCACTTCATTGATTCGACCTTCGAGTTGATCGATCGTCGTGTAGACCTGGCGGCGAGTTTCATCCGAATTGGCATCGATGAAGCGAGCTGCCAACTCCGCCGTCACATCACGGACAGTCCGCGGATCAGCACCCCGATATGCGATCTGGAAAGCATAGACGCCGGAATTTGCGCTGTAGGGGGTAATGGCAATGTGCTTGGTCATTTCGTCAATCACCAGCTCAATAGGAGTTCCACGATCCATTATCGCCTTGTATAAGCTGAAGCGATTGATGATCCGTTGCAGTTCGGTCCGGCTCAGGACCTGTTTCTGTATCGACTGGAGACGGGAGTTGATATCTATCTGATTGACCGGCTGGACATAATTGGTCGAAACCTTGGGAGGGTCTACAATAATTGAGGTCCTCGACTCATAAATATTCGGCAGTTTGCTGATAGCGTAGCAGAGCGCTGCACTGACGATTATAAATGGAACGAGTACGAAGGAACGCCGCCGCCATAGTAACCGTAAATATTCGACAGGCGTCCTTACTCTGAAACTAGCCATCGTTTTTCCTCCCTGGTCTGGACTCTCCACTCAACGATCTCAGGAAACTATCTGAGAGGCCTCCAATGAATCCTTTCTTTACGATTCATTGAGTGCAGATATTCGCCGCCTGAAAATCTGCGTCCGTGAGGAGACCGGAAGGGCAGATGATCTATGACCCACATGGAGATCACCCATCTACGGGGCAAAACCCCATCTCTCGAAAGGCTTCTTGATTAGAAGGTTTCTTGATTCGGAGGATATCGATCACCTTCAAGGAATCCAGATTATAGCTCATAAACCACGATGGCGTCGAGTAAAATTGATCTTAGCAGTTAAAAATGGTTATTACTCAGACAGCAAACCGTGGGCACAATTAATTTTCAACTGTTCCGCTTGAGTCAACTGAGACAGTGAAGTAGCATACGCGGTCTTCTACAATTGGAATCGGGTGAACACTTATGTCCATTGCGGTCTGTGTCGAACAAGTCAGTAAGAGCTACGGCGATTTTGTGGCGGTCGACAACCTCTCGCTCGAAGTCAAAGAGGGAAGCATCTTCGGTCTGCTCGGTCCGAATGGCGCCGGGAAGTCCACAACGATTCGCATGATCGTCAATATCACCATTCCGGACTCCGGCGAAATCCGCCTTTTCGGACAGCGGATGAGCGCTAAACTACAGGAACGCGTCGGTTATCTTCCTGAAGACCGTGGCCTCTATAAGAAGATGAAGGTAGGCGAACAGCTTGCCTTCTTTGCTGAACTGAAGGGAATGCCTCATCTGACGGCAACAAAGAAGATTGACGAATGGCTCGCGCGGATCGAGATGTCCGCATGGAAACAGAAGCGATGGGAAGAATTGTCGAAAGGCATGCAGCAGAAGATCCAATTCGTCTCGACGATTCTCCACTCACCTGATCTTGTCATCCTGGATGAACCGTTTTCAGGTCTCGATCCAATCAACGTCGGTCTCCTCAAGGAGATCGTCCAAGAACTCAGGCAAAACAACAAAACAATCATCTTCTCAACTCACTTGATGGAGCAGGCAGAAGAGTTATGCGACGAAATCTGTTTGATCAATCAGGGTCAGAGAGTGTTGGGCGGGGCGGTACGTGAAATCAAGCGCAGTTTCGGATGGCGCTACGTCGCGGTGGACGGCGATAATTTCGAGGATGCGCTCGATAACAATCCGCTGGTCAAAAAAATTATTAACCGTCGTGACCATACTGAGGTTGCGCTTGAGGATGGCGCAGACCCGCAGGAACTCCTCAAGCTTCTTGTCAATAATGGAGTACGCATCGCGAGATTCGATCTCGTCGCGCCATCGCTCAATGAGATCTTCATCGAAAGCGTCACCAGGACGAGTGGGGGAGAGAATACGAAACAAACGAAATAAACCTTAGTGGGTGAGTTTCGTATTCTCTCCCGGATATTTTTATGAAACGCAGAAGCAAAAAGGAGATGGTCCTGGAAATCTACGACCGTGAGGCAATGGGTGAAGTCACCGCACGCGAGATTGCGATCATCAATCAGGGATTGATTGAAGAATTCGGTGAAGGCGGCGCGATGACGCCAGCGGAGATTGCCCGTGTCCTGGTCGATGAAGACTTGCCCGTGCGTTTCGAGCAGATATTCAGAATGGCAACGCCAACTGAGAAGTATGAAATTCTTTTTGAAGGGCTGGCTTTAAACAATTCACTTGCGGAAGCCGAAGCATCGTTGTGCAGGATCGATGAGCTTTACCGCAAGTTTCAACGACTAGAGGACCGCACTGGATTGCGCTATGCGCGTCGAACCGCGCTGCGAGCCAAACGGAACGCCGGGGCGCTCTCTCAATCTCCCAAACTCTCCAAGCCGGAAAGAGTCGAGCAGGGAGAGATCGCTCAGTGGTTCACCGTCTGGTTGCAAACACCTGATCTCTTCGCGCAGTGGCTTGAGTTACGAAAGGCGGCCCCCGATTTTAAAAAGGCTTTTAAAGAAGCCTTCAAGGAGTCCTCCGGAGCGATGGAAAAACAAGGCCAGGCAAACCGGGGGAATTAACAAGGAGCGGGCCATCAACGAGCCTGGTGCCGAAGCCCAAGATAGCCCGCCCTGGCCCCTAGCCATTCTTTGCTAGGCAATTATATGTAAGTCTCAATAGCTGTTTTATTCCATATTTTGAAGATAGCAATTGAAGAAATTAACCTTAAATCTCGCCTAACATAGGAATTTCGCTTTAATCCTTGCCGGCACCAATCTTAATTCGCTCGACCCTCGCAGTATCAATATTTAACTCATCATTTAACTCATCAAGGATAAAAATCCGCTGATAGCCCTCACCCTTGAGCTGCAGCATCGCGCCAGGCAGTTCCTCTGTATGTTGACTGATTACATCTTCTGTGACCAAACGATGAGGGCGGTTTCGATTGTTAGCAAGACATGTCTCAAGTGAGATCTTGAACACTATGGCAAAAACGGGAAATTGGCAGGCACGCGCCATACGCAATAATGGACGACGCGCTTGATCTTGCAGATTGGTTGCGTCAACCACGGTCATCTGCCTGAAGGCGAGCCTCAATCTTGTAATGTGATGGAGCAAGCCAAAAGCCTCTCGATTGATGCTCTGGTCGCTTTCATCGTCGCAGATCATGGCGCGGCAGTGGTCTGATGAAACGATCTCTGTTGGCTGAAAGTGCCGCGCAGCGAAAGTCGATTTGCCTGAACCTGCCGGGCCAACGAGAAGGACGAGCGATGGATCAGGTAGTTGGATAGTCAGTGGATCACGAGATGAGAGAAGAGTTTCATTTTCCATATATCATTTGTAATTTGTCATTCGTCATTAACTTCGGTGACTCGCCGTGCATTAACAAATGACGAATGACAAATAACAAATGATATATGGAAAATAAAATATTTCTTCCATTTTCTGATTATTGACCCCTACGAAGCTTCGCCCGCTGTGGCTCTTGACGCTTCTGCTGCGGTTCTTGAGAAATATTATTTGTCTGGCTCACCGGTTGGAGCGGGATGCCATTGACATCAGCCATCGCCATCTGCTTTTCAATTTCGCTCGCCTCCTCAGTTACACCAACTGCCTCAGGAGGAGGATTGAAGCCGGGATAGCTGATGCGCTGGTGATAAACGCTGATGAGCGTATTGATCAGGCTCTCGCGTATCGTTGTCAATTCCTTCATTGTGATATTGCTGTCGTCGAGCTGCCCATCGGCCACGACGCTGTCGACAATTTTCTTGATGATCGCCCGAATGCTCTCCGGCGTCGGTTCGTCGAGTGAACGGACCGAGGCTTCGGCCCCATCCGCAAGCATCAAGATAACGGCTTCTTTGGATTGGGGCTTTGGCCCCGGGTAGCGAAAATCATCCATGTTGACCGCTTCTCCGCCGGCCTCGGACTGAGATTTGGCTTTGTGGTAAAAATAGGCCAGGACGCGCGTGCCGTGATGTTGCGGGATGAAATCGATGATTTGTTGCGGAAGGTCGGCATCCTTCGCCATTTGGATACCGCGACGGACATGACCGGTAATGATGCGCACGCTATTGAGAGGCGAAACCTTGTCGTGCGGGTTCGGGCCACCTTTCTGATTTTCAATATACATATTCGGCGCAGCCATCTTGCCGATGTCGTGATATAAACACCCGGTGCGCGCGAGCAGCACATTTGCGCCAATCGCCTTGGCTGCTTCCTCGGCCAGCATGCCGACCATAAATGAATGATGGTTTGTGCCCGGTGTTTGGATTGCCAATTGTCGGAGCAAAGGATTATCGGCATTCGACAGTTCCAACAATCTCATATCAGTCAGAATATCGAAGAGCCATTCATAAATCGGGATCGCGAGACTGGCCGTTGCCGCCGTCAACAATGCGCCGAACAGACAGAGCACGACGCCTCCCGCAACCCTTTGCCATGCCCACTCGTGATTGGCAATCAGCAACGTTATCAGCCCCATCCCAACATTGACTGCGCATACCGATGCGCTGGCGAGGATGACCGCGTTACGTGTGCGATAGCGCTGCACGCTATAGATCGCTGTAATCGATCCGGCGAGCGCGAAAGCCGAGATCGTCAGCCCGTGCGGGGAGATGAAGCCGACGAGGATGGCGCTCATCAACCCTGCAACCAATGCCACCTGGCTCCCGATCAGCAAAGAGAGCACCAGGGCACAGGCCGCGAAAGGAATCGCGAGCTGAAATTCAAAGATATTGGCGAAGCCCATCGTCTCCGGACTTGTGCTGAGGACGGCTGCGCCGAACATCCCCGCGCGCACGAGCAGTGTTTGGATCATGATAGCTGAGCTTGCAACCCAGTATCCTGTCCGCGGGCCGAGACGTGATGATTGGCTGGTGATCGCCGCTTTGTAGAGGGCGAAGTTCATGAGCAGGATTAAAACCAGCAATCCTCCCAGATGTTTCGGATCACGCTGCTCGATTTGAGAACGACGAACAGCGTCGATCAATGGCAGCTTCTCTGCTGTGACAACCTCACCTGCGCGCAGCAAGTAGGGATTGTGCTTGAATATCTGCGAGGCGCCGGACGGATGCGCTTCATCTTTCGCCATCAGATCCGCCGGCACGATGACATCCGATTTGGCGATCTCTCCGGGGCGATATTCCGGCACCACTGAAAGGGGAAAATGGGAAACGAAGACTGTGGTGATGATGGAGAAGAGAAATGTGACGATGACGAATCGGGCTTTCTGCGGAATTCGATGAAACTGGGTGGAAATCTGCTCTCTCGCTGATTGCATCATGCGCCGCAGTTGCGTCACCCACGAACGTTTTTTCACTCTACTCATGGCTATAAAGGCGCAAACCTACTTCAAGAGGGAAGCAGGACGGCACCTATGCAGACTATGATTATACCACAGCTGTAGAAATGCGAAATCGAGGATCGGTATCAACCGAATTTCTGATTTGCTTATTAGCGACATCATGCTTACTATCGCGGCCATGTCAACGGCAATTGTTTTCTCCGATGACTATCTCAAACACGACACTGGTCAACACCCGGAGCGGCGCGAGAGGTATCGCGCGACATTGAATGGTCTCCTCTCCGATCGCGATCTCTGGGACGGACTCGTCAAAATCAGCCCGCGACCGGCAACCGACGAAGATCTCCTTCGTTGCCACACCGAAGTCGCCGTTGCGCGAGTCGGCCGGGCCTGCCTGCAGGCTTCTCTCTGCGACCAAGTCGCGCTCGACGCGGACACGATCGTTTCCGAACATTCCGATCAAGCAGCCCGGCTGGCGGCGGGCGGCGCCTGTCGCGCGGTTGATGCCGTGATCAATGGTGAAGCCGATAGCGCCTTTGTCGCCTGCCGGCCGCCAGGACATCACGCCACAGTCGGACAGGCAATGGGCTTTTGTCTCTACAACAACGTGGCAATCGCGGCGCGTTACGCACAGGCAAGCTACCCGCAACAGATCAAGCGCATCCTGATCGTAGACTTCGACGTCCACCACGGAAACGGCACGCAGGAAATCTTCTACGATGACCCGACTGTTTTTTACTATAGTCTGCATCAATATCCATGGTATCCGGGCACCGGCGGTACTGACGAGCGTGGGCAGCGCGAAGGAGAAGGTTATACTCTCAACGTGCCAGTGCGCGCAATGACAACGGCGGAAGAATATTTACGAATGTTCGAGCAGGGCCTGGAATCGGCTATGAAAAAACTTTCGCCCGATCTCGTCATCATCTCCGCGGGGTTTGACGCCCACGAATCCGACCCTCTCGGTCAGCTCCGACTGACGGACGAAAGTTACATGCGAATAACGCAGCGGTTAAAAGAAGCCGCACAGGCCACCGGAAAGGGCCGCGTCGTTTCCTGCCTCGAAGGCGGATATAATCTCCGGACGCTCGGAGACACCGTGCGCACGCATGTTGTATATTTGGATTGACCAAACAGCTAACCAAATAATAATTGCATTTCCCCACTTTGCCTTTGTTCCTTACCGTCCTCAGAGTAGAATCTGTTCGTGTCAATTTCACAGCCTATGGTTGAAAATAACGCGCGACCGAGAACCGGATTTGAAGTCGCGACTGGAGTCCGCATATGAGAAATAGCATCAAGTTTTTGATCGCAACATTCGCAACACTGTTGCTCGCAGCGTTCCTCGACAGCTCAGCAACAGCTCAGCATCTGGTTTCGAGTAAGGCTGGTTTTGTCAACAACGCCTATGGCAAAGTCTTCATCCTGCGTCAAGACAGTGAGGATGGCGAAAAGGGTCGCGCTTCACTCGGCACGCAGATGCGAGAAGGTGACAGACTCAGCACTGAAACCGGCAGCATGGCTGAAGTGCTGCTTAATCCGGGCTCATACATTCGAATCAATGAAAAGACTGAGGTGCGCGCGGTCAATACCGCCTTTTCGCAGGTTCGATTTGAATTGATCAAAGGCTCAGTAATTGTCGAGGTCGGTGAGGTCGAGAAGAAGGCGCCGATCGAGATCATTACTCCACATGGCTCGCTCTTCATCACTAAAGCCGGCCTGCAGCGCATTGATGCCAGAGGTGAGATGACTTCAGTCGCCGTCCGCCAGGGTGAGATTTATTTAGGCACGCTCGAGCAAGTGCTTGCCAACAATGCCTTCAAAGTCGGCCGCGGCAAAGTCGCGCAATTAACAGGCGCCAAAGAACCACTTCTGGCGAAGATCGACAAAGACACAATCGACAATTTCGACTTGTGGAGCTTCAAACGCGCTGAGACGCTGATGGCAGCCAACGTCATGGCGCTGCGTCAATCGCGCAGATCGGGGGCGCTCGCCTATGGCTGGCTCTTCGATCCATTCTCCAGCTGTTACACGTTTATCCCACGACGTGGAGCGTTCTGGTCGCCTTACGGCTTCGGATTCTTTAACGCCTACGGTTCTTGTTATACCTGCTCCTACTGGCCATATGGCTATGGCTATGGTGGCTATGGTTATGGCGGTAGAGGTGGCGGCACGGGTGGTGGCAATAATCCGCCGCCTCGGGTTATAGCCGGCGTCGACCGCGCGCCTGTTCGTCGTGAAATTGAAGGACGCGCAGTCAATACTGTCTCAGGCGTTGATTCAGGCTCCCGAAGCAGTGGGGGAGATTTCGGTTCTTCGCGATCCATTTCTTCGCCACCCACTTCATCCTCGACAAGCACGGTCTCATCGCCTGCCCCATCGCGCGGTGACAGCGGCTCATCAGGTGGCGGTGGGCGATCATTGCCGGGCAGGCCGTAAAGAGTAAGGCAAAGGCAAAGGAAGAAAGCAAAAGGCAAAAATCAAAAAGAAAAGTTCCGACCTTTTGATTTTTGCCTTTTGCCTTTTGCTTTCTTCCTTTGCCTTTTTATTTAACCGGTTCTTGTTCCGACCAACCGTCGATCACCAGCTTCCCGTTCTCCATTATCAGAGCAAGCGGGACAATTATGTATTGCCCATCCGCGAATTTGTAGACGTTATCCTGACGCACCCTATCAGTTGTGCGTTCGCCACTCGGAGTTGAAGCAGCCTCGACGACCCTGTCGTTTTTCCGTTCACCGAGCACGCTGTCGCGCAGACTCTTATTCTGGTCTTTCAGTTTCTGCAGCGCTGCCACGGAAAGCAATTTCTCCGCTTCAGCCCAATTATCTTCTTGCGCAAATCTATTGAATTTGCTGAAAGCTTCCGAGGTCTGTTTAACGTCTGCGAGGGAAACCGGAGGCGGGGGCGGTTCCGGAGCCGGACGATTGTCAACCCATCGATAAACGCTCCAAGTTCCGACAATAAAGATTATGGCCGTGAACCACATGGCATATGGCAGATAATTGTTCCCGCCCTTTTTTGCGTCTTCAAGGTTGGCTTGCACCTCAGTGTCTTCAAAAATTGATCTCATTGTCTTCCTCTAATACCTCTTAAAACTAATTTTTCACTTTTCGCTGACCAAATTAGCTGACTGATGCCATTGATGTCAAACGAAGAAAAGGTGGCGGGTGTCCGTCACGTTTTTGCGTAGAGACCATTCTAAAGTGGTTAACGTCAGCTCTGGCAAGCTTTAAGCCGTTCATAGTCATAGTCGCGCAAAAACGTGACGGACACCCAAAGGTGGCAGTTGGCAGTTGGAGGGTTCTTACTGGGAACTGCGAACCGCCAACTGTCAATTGCCAACTTTTCTTC
>JAKEHZ010000288.1 GCA_022614735.1 Acidobacteriota bacterium
GAAGAGAGAAAACGGAACAAACGGAAATAACGGAACAAACGGAAATTCTCTAGGATTTTTCCGTTTGTTCCGTTATTTCCGTTTGTTCCGTTTTCTCTCTTTCGTTTGTTACGTATTCTCTCTTCGCCTACTTCGCTTTCGAGAATCTCACCGAACGCACATTCCCGTTTCCATCCATCACTGCGATCAACTGTTTCCCCGACTGAAGCTTCCCGAAATCGAGGATCTTCTCATTGGCGACCGTGCGTTTCTTGTACTTATCGCCGAAGGTATTTTCGAGGTCCGTCACTGACCAATTAACAAGTAGTTCCACACTTGAAAGCAGACGCTCAGGTTTGTTGAAGTTCATCGCCACGCCCGTATAGATGCTCAGGTATTTGATCGTGTACTCTTCGAAGTTGTCTTTGTCCTTGGTTTTGGTGAGGGCGGCTGTCCGAGTCAACTCCTGAACCTCATCTATATTTGAGAGTCCTATTCCCTCAACGAGACGGTAGAAAAATGACAGCGCTTCATCCGGGCGCACAAACATCGGCTCCTGTTGCGTGCGGCCGAGACGGCCACGCGTTGCATTCGACAATTGTCCATCAATCTTCTCCTCATTAGCAGGAGCTTCCGCGAGATCCGGCGCTGGCGAAGTGGATGCTTTCTGAGAGGGTGGAGGCTGTAAACGAGCGAGGTTGGTTGTCACCTGATCACTGATCATCCCGCGCGCATAGTTAATCGGCACAGCGAAGTTGATGTTCTGGCCGCTTTTGAAGACGTAAGTGACAATGCCTATGGCTGCGCCGGTCATATCGAAGAGTGCTCCACCGCTGCTCCCCTGGCTGATTGGCGCGGTTATTTGAAAGACACGATGAGTTTCCAGACGCCGCACACCGCTGACCACTCCCGTTGTAATCGAATTTGTCAATCCTTCAGGGCTGCTGATGACAACCACAGATTCACCGGTCTCAATACGGTCGGAGTCGCCAAGTCTCACTGTCGGAAGCTGAAAGCCTTTGATTTTGAGAATGACTATGTCCTTGCTGTCATCTACGTCAACGATGTCGACAGTTTTGTACATATCTCCGGCCGGTAATTTGACGCGCACCATGGATGCGCCTTGCACGACGTGCAGATTGCTGACTATTGCTCCGTTCGGAGTGACAATAAATCCGCTTCCCTGCGCGATGACATTGCTCCGATCATCGAGCGATTCAAGGACAACGACAGCTTTTGATTGTTCGCGCGCGATTTCGCTGGGTGATTTCTGCGAGGTGCCGATACTTTGGGCGAAGATCGATGCGGTGAAGATCGATAATGAAATGATTGGCACAAGACTGATGGTTCTGTTCGCGACACGCATGAAATTCACCTGCTTCAAATATTCATTCTGACCCTCTGTCAAGAGTCTGCTTTGCGATTATAACCGAAATTATCAATTTTCACCCCTCCGAAAAAGATGCTAACTCAAGCCACATGAAGATTGGGACAAATGAACCACGGATTTACACGGATGCGACGGCCCTCTCTGATGGATGCGGATTTGATCCGTGAAAATCCGTCGCATCCGTGTAAATCCGTGGTTCATTTGTCCCAATCTTCATGTGGCTTGAGTTAGCATCTTTTGCCCCTCTTTTATTGAGCCATCACCCTGGTGCCTATCCTCAATGCCTCGCGCACCCGTTCGAGATAATTGCCTTGCGGGTTGTGGGCTGAGACTTTGATCGAACTGTCGTATGAGAACAAGATGAACCCATCCGCACCAAGGTCGCGGGTCACCTTGATCTTTTCGAGCGAACTATCCGCTGTCTGTTTAAATGCGCTAATCCCACCCCAGACCTGTTTGCCGGACGAGTTATTTATCGCACTAAGTAATTGCTTGCGGAACAGATCAGTGTCTGTCGTGTAAGCCATGGGGCAAACGACATCGAGCCAGCCACGCTTCAACCATAATTTCCAGTCCTGAAACCGCGACTTTGCCGCAACTTCATCGTTGGCAAAAACAGCGGCTGAAATAACGACGTGAGGTTTGACCCTTTTGACACCTCTGTAAATCTGGGCGACCAGATCAGTCACCTGATTTCGTTGAAATTGCGCGTAACGATCCGGATACGTCGTCGCATAGATTAACGGGTCACTCCCGGCTTGCGTCGCAAGAAACTCGCGAGTCCCAGCGTTAAGATTCTTCTCGATCTCTGCTCGGAACCGATCAAGTGAGGTACGGCTGTAATCGAATTGCGGATTCGGATAACGCACATAATCGAAATGTAGCCCATCCACTTCGTACTTCTGGGCTACATCCATCCAGATGCTGAAGATGTTTTCTTTTACTTCAGGGTGCGCCGGCGAAACGAAAATCCCTTCCAGATCATTTCGATTGGCTCGAGTATAGTCAGCGACGCGTTTTAGATAATCGGGCGATTCCGGATCCAAGTAGTAAAGTTCTCCGGCTAATCCCCGCGGCACGCCCACCCATTCGGGATGTTTGTAGATGAGATGATCTCCTGACCTTGGCAGGATCTCGATGTTTGCGACGATATAAATGTTGATCCAGGCGTGGACTCTGAGACCTACGCGATGCGCTTCATCAATAGTCAGAGCAAGCGGATCGAAATCGGCCGGCTGATTTGCCAGAACCTCGGCGCGCGGTTCCAGACGGGATGCGTAGTAGGCATCGCCACGACCACGCACCTGAACAACCAGATCGGTGAAGCCATTGCCCTTGGCGCGCCGGACGAGCTCTTTGACAGCTTCGGGCGAAGAGAGCGTGTATCGCACTACCCACAGAGCGCGCGTTTCAGTACGCACCCCCGGAGTGGATGATGGATTGGCTAACATATTAGCCAGTGGTAAGAGCAAAGTCTGAGACGGCGCGGCTGTTTGCTGCGTGGGTAGCAATGCGCTCAAAAACAAAAGGAGGTAACAAAAAATAATAATTGAAACGCGTTTCATATAGAATTCAACTTGCTTTTCGCTGCCGGGACGCCCGGGACTTTCGGGATTTCTTGGCGACCCCGGCGCCTCGGCGGTAAATCTTTCTCAGGCCATCAATACAACAAATATTTCCTTCTGATCGCCCGAAAACTGTCGAGATCGCTCTCCCAGATTTGGCGCATCGCACGCGCATCGGAACCTTGTCTGAAAGCATCGAGGACCTTCTGATTAACGAGCAAACGATTGAATCTTTCAGCTGAAAAATCTCGCGGGAAAAGTTTTAACAGCTGTACGGCGATTTCGAGTCCTGTCAGCACAGGCTCGAAGATCTTTCGATCATTGATGATGATATTGATCCCACCGCATTCTGCATCTTTGTGGACGCTCGCGTTCGGGGTGAAACGCACAGGCACGAAGCGCACTCCGGGCAGATTTGCCTTGTTCAGAGCATCTGCGAGCCTACGCCCGTCGATCCATGGCGCTCCCAGCACCTCAAATGGCGTGTCCGTGCCACGTCCGACCGAGACATTTGTCGGCTCAAGCAGGCAAACGCCGGGATAAAGCGTTGCCTGTGTCAAGCTGCGCATGTTCGGCGATGGATTGATCCAGGTAAGACCGGTCTCATCGAACCATTCGGTACGCTTCCAATCCTCGACGCGAACGATCTTCAAATCGGCGTTGGTGTTGCGCTCACGGTTGAAGAGCTGCGCGAGCTCGCCGGCCGTCATCCCGTGCCGGACCGGAATCTGGTGGTAAGCGATAAACGAGAGCTTTTCAGCATCAGCCAGTGGCCCTTCGACATCGTTGCCGTTTATCGGATTGACACGATCGAGCACAACAAAAGTGATATTATTCCTCGCCGCCTCTTCCATCGCCATTCCCATCGTTGAAACGTAGGTGTAGAACCGCGCTCCAATGTCCTGAATGTCGAAGACGAGCGTATCAATATCTTTGAGCATCTCGGCGGTCGGTTTACGCGTTTCACCATAGAGACTGTAGATCGGCAAACCCGTCTTTTCATCATTTGTATTAGCGATCTTCTCCTGATCGAGCATTCCGCGAATGCCATGTTCCGGAGAGAATAGTGCGACGAGTTCCACCTCAGGAGCCTTAAACAACAGATCAATTGTGCTGTTGCCGTCCTGGTCGCGGCCGGTGTGATTGGTGATCAAGCCCACACGCTTGCCCTGGAGCAACTTGAAACCATCGCGAGCGAGCACATCGATGCCGTTCAGCACGGGAGGTGACGGGGTGACGGGGTGACGGGGTGACGGGGAGATTTGGTTTTCTCTCGCCCCATCGCCCAGTCGCCCAGTCGCCCCGTCCCTCGCAAAGGGTGGCGCAACAATCGAGGACGCTACAACCGACGCTACACGCCCCCGCAGTGAGCTCACATCCGCAGGCTTTCTCGGATCGAGTTTCGGATGAACACGATTGCTCAGAAAAATTACGAAGGTCTCACTCGACGGATCCAACCAGAGCGAGGTGCCGGTGAAACCAGTGTGACCGAAACTGCCGATTGGAAACAGGTCACCGCGATTGGCCGAATAACCTGTCAAGATGTCCCAACCGATGCCGCGCGCTATTCCATCGCTTGCGTTTCCTCCTGAAACTCTCGCTTCGGTCATTCGCGCCACGCCAAGCGGGCTTAATATTCTCGCCCCTTGATACTGGCCGCGATTCAGGATCATCTGGCAATAGATCGCCAGGTCGTCAGCCGTTGAAAATAATCCCGCATGCCCCGCTACGCCACCGAGCAGATATGCCCGCGGGTCGTGGACTTCGCCGCGCATCCATTTTTCTGCGCCTGATGTTTTCTCACCCGTACTTTCCACCTTCGAGTCGCCTCCCCGCTTTTCAGTAGGCGCAATCCGTGTCCTCGCCTTCTCTCCCAATCTTTTCAATGGCAGATAGCCAGTATCTTTCATACCCAGGGGGCGAAAGATGTTCTCATCGGAGAACTCATTAATCGGCTTACCGCTAATCCGTTTGACCATTTCAGCAAGCACTATGTAGTTTACGTCGGAATAGATAAACTTGGATCCGGCCTCAGCCAGAGGAGCAAGATGCCAAATGTTCTCCAGAGCCTTCTCCGGTCCCTGCTCGTAATCTTTGATCTCGTTGTCCGCGATTAAGCCCGAGCGATGGATGAGCAATTGTTCGACCGTGATATTTCTCTTGCCCATCTCAGCGAACTCAGGGATATAGTTCGCGACGCGATCGCCCAAACGCACCAGCCCCCGTTCAACCAGGATCATTACCGATGTCGCTGTCGCAACTACTTTCGTCAGAGAAGCCAGATCGAAAATCGTATCAGTGGTCATTTGCTCCGGCGCCGGTTCGAGCACCCGATTGCCGTAAGCGCGACGCCACACGATCCGGCCCTGACGGCCAACCACGACGACGGCGCCAGGCAGTTGTTTCATCGAGATCTCGGCCTCAATGATCCTATCGAGGTTGGTCAACTGAGTGGGCGACATTCCCACTGCCGAAGGGGCAACAGTGGTGAGAGGCTGCGGAGCGCCAGGATTTTGCAGAGGACTCTGACTGATCTGCGCGAAAACGATCTGAACCATCAAGAGATTGATCAGCGCGCTGGCTAAGGAGAGTGTGTGTATCCTTCGCATCATCAATTTTGCCTCTGATAGGAGAGAATAGGGGTAGCTCCGCATGTAATCGTGGAGAGCGATTAATGAATAGAAGAAGGGATAACGGAACAAACGGAAATTCTCTGGGATTTTTCCGTTTGTTCCGTTATTTCCGCCCTTTCTTGTGGACCCGTTATCCCTTCTTCTCATTAATCGCTCTCCACGATTACATGCGGAGCTACCCCTATTCTCATAAGCTCACTCAAATCGTGATCCGCGTCCCATCGAATTTGGTGAGCGAGAAACCTTCGAAGCGTTCGTTAAAGCATGACTTCTGATCGGTCAGTATGCCGATTGTGACTGTCTCGCCGAGCTTGAGGGATTCCACCGCGTCCGTACGCCAGTGTACACCGGCAAAGTTACGGCCGAAAGCGACATTTGCTGCGAGCTTATTCAACTCGCCACCCACTGTCAGATCAGGGCCACGATATGGAACGAGAGATGCTCCGTCGGGAGTCGGCACAACCGGATCAGGAATAACCCAGTCTTCATCGAACCAGGCTTTGAGTGCCGTCACACACGCACCTGCTACGGTCGCGTGTCCGGCGCCATATGCCGGATGCGTGGGGCAACCTTCGCCGAAAGCCATCGGCAGCAGATAGGTGCTATATTTGCGGAATACCTCCTGGACTGCCGCCGAATTGAGAATATCTGAATGGATCGGATAGGTGGCGGCTCTGGTTATGTGATTATGGATACGACCGGCAAACTCTTCCGGACGCTGCCGGCGGTGCACATACCACTTTTGATACCAGACAGCTCTCAGCGCATTTGTCGCGACGGCACAAACGAGTGACTGAATGTTCGGTGGGCCGAATGTGCCGAAGGGACCCTGAGTACGGTACTCGTTATAGGGATTATTTCCATCAAGTGGCGCACCCATAGCGAGCAAGAGCAGGACGGCATTGAAATATGCCTGGAAGAGCACATCGATATGCACCCATTCACCCAGATCGCGGCCATTGCGAATATAGCGTCGAGTCAAATCATAGCGGTTGGGTAAATTCTGATGTCCGCGATTATTCTGTGCAAAGAGCCAGTCGCTGTATGTGGTCAGGTAATCGTCGCCCGGGATAGGTGTCCGCATCTTCTGGCTGATAGTCTGAACACCGTAAGGAATATCTTTCCACAAGAACTGCGAGATATAGGGTCCTACCATGTCACCCGCCGTGTTGCCTCTGAACAGTGTTGCGGGTGTAACCGAGCCATTAATTATCTTCCTGACCGGGGCAACTCCAAGCTGATCGATCTGCTGCAACTGTCCGCCATCTCTCTCAAACTGCAGACTAACTTCAAGCGCCAGTACATCCTCGCCTTCATTTGACCTTAATGCCGGTGGCTGATTGCCTCCGGGTGAGCGGCTGGCAGTCGGACGGATCCGCGGTCCGCGAAAATCCGAGAACTTGGACAGATCTGCCGCAGCAGCAAAAGTCAGCGGGTGAGTGTCGTAGTCCAGGAAGAAGACCTCACGCGTCAGAGCCATCCAGTAGTTCTCTGCGATCTCGCCGGCGATCTCAGCACTGGCAAAAGCCGGCGCCGGTGGTTGGAACAGATGAGCCGGGTCCGGGCCGTCCAATGCAAAAGCAAGTCCTCCTTGCGGGTTCGTAAGCTTCGCATCTCCGCCCATCCGGATGCGCTCAAAATCATCCGGATTGCCAGTGTTGATGGCCTGGAGAAAACCGTTATAGGACGTCTGGTCAACTTCGCCGAGTTGGTTGTGCGGCAATCCTTTTGAATAATTGCCGATTTTGTTTTGATAGCGCTGCTCATCACCGTTGCTCGGGTGATCGGGTAGTGGCTGCAGCTTTTGAAAAAGCGCAGCCTGAACGCGCAGGTTATAAGCATTTTCTATACGCGCTGAGACGGCAACAGCATTTGAATCCTGAATAACTGCTGCGGCCTGTGCTTCTTCAACCACAGCCGGTAACCCGATAACTCCCGTGACGATAGTCGCCGCTGTCATCCCACTGACATCACCCAAAAATTTCCTGCGGCCTGGTGAGGAAAGCGATTGGGCTTCTGATATGTTCATTTTCGTATCCGTGTGTGTTTGACCAAAGACCTCTGGTTTAATAGTCGGGTGCTTACTTTTCACTAAATACTCCTCCTAATCAAAATGTAATAGATCTCGACAGCTGTTAGCTGTTTTGACTTCGGAGCTTTTCGCGGGGCAAAAAGACCTGGCTAATTTGAGTGATGGTTGTAAGGATGGGAGTCCAGGGTCTCATCAACTCCCTCTCAGTCGTACACCTAGACATTATTAAGTGTCAGCTTGAATTGTCAACGATTTATTGTCCCGACATCTTCTGGTTATATGAATTTTTTCGCGGGGGGAATGCCAAGTGATGTGAGATGAGGAATATAGTATTAATCTCCGAAGATTTCCAGAAGAGAGAATACGAAACAAACGAAATTAACGAAACAAACGAAAAA
>JAKEHZ010000289.1 GCA_022614735.1 Acidobacteriota bacterium
ATGGTAGCTCCACGTTTGCATATGGAGCTACCATTTTTTGATTTCATGCGAACTTTTTTCTTTATTTTTGCCTTTTGCCTTTTGCCTTTTGATTTCTTCCTTCACCCTTCCACATTCAATTCATTGATCAACCTATGGAGATATTGCCGGCTGATTTTGAGCCGGTGCGCAGCTTCTGATCGCGAGCCATTGCACTCACGCAAAGCCTGTCGCACGAGTTGTCGTTTGAAGTTGGTAATGGCCGTTTCGAATGAGAGATCGGGAGGCAGAATCCCATCGACCAGTTCGAGTTGGGGAACTACCGTTTGTGGTGGCGTGGTTTGAGACGTGTTCCCATATGAAAAGACCTTCTCCGGCAGAAGGGTTTCATCGAGCACCGACTGGGGACTGATCACAACAGCGCGTTCAATGACATTCTCAAGTTCTCGGATGTTGCCGGGCCAGCGATAGGCCGTCAAACGATTGAGAAATACCGACGTGAAGGTTGGCGCCGGCTTTCCGTGCTTTGCCGATGCTTTGGCGGCGAAATGTGTGGCGAGGATGGGGATGTCGTCAGGACGCTCGCGCAGCGGCGGCAGCTCGAGATTGACGACGTTGAGCCGGTAGTACAAATCGGCGCGAAATTGTGATGTGTCCACCATCTCTTCCAGGTTGCGATTGGTCGCGGCAATAACGCGTATGTCAACAGTAATTGATTCTTTGCCTCCAAGCCGTTCGAATTGGCGCTCCTGCAGTACGCGCAGAAGCTTGACCTGGATGGCCGGTGTGAGCTCACCGATCTCGTCGAGGAAGAGTGTGCCTGTATCAGCCGCCTCGAACTTCCCCTCTCTCCTCGCTGTCGCACCAGTGAAAGCGCCCTTTTCGTGACCGAAGAGCTCGTCCTCAACCAGGCTGTCAGGGAGTGAGGCGATATTGACAGGCTTAAATGGAGCCTGGCCGCGCGGGCTCATGTTATGAATGAAACGCGCGAGCATCTCCTTACCAGTCCCTGATTCGCCGGTGATCAAGACGGTTGCGCTAGTCTCCGCGACAGAACGTGCCTGATCGATGATGCGGCGAAGAACAGGACTGGAGCCGATCATCCCTTCCTGCCAGCCGCCCGTCCGCCGCAATTCGTCGCGCAGAGTGAGGTTATCCTTGACCAGACGGTAATGCTGGGCCGCGCGCCGGACGATGATCTCGACCTCTTCGAGGTTGAACGGCTTATAAAAGAGATCGTAAGCGCCTCGGTGCACGACTTCGAGTGCGGTTTCGCGGTCTTCGTCACCGGTGATGACGATGACCGGTAACTGCGGTTTGAGTCGCTTAACCGCTTCGAGGATGGCCAGGCCTTCGCTGATCTCCGCCTCTGCCGGCGGCAGTCGTAGATCTGAGAGAACTACATCCACCTCTTGCTGATCGAGCAATGTCAATGCCTGATTGCGCGAGGATGCTTCGAGTACTCGATAGTTTTCTTCGAGCGCCCAATAGAGTTGTTTTCGTACGGACTCATGATCGTCAACCACTAGGACAGTTTGTTTTGGTTCTTCAGACATAATTATACAGTGGTCGGCCTCGGTTCAGGTGTTTTCTGTTCATCAGTCAGTATCGGCAAGACGATTTTGAATTCCGTCCCGGAATCGATCTTACTTGCAACATCGATGCGTCCGCCGTGTTGTTCGATGATGTCGCGGCACGAGTAAAGCCCCAGCCCGATGCCTTTCTTCTTTGTCGTTGCGAACGGATGGAAAAGACGTTCGCGCATAAATTCTTCAGTCATTCCTTTGCCGCTGTCAGAGACCGAGATGATCGCATTCCCGTTATCGGATCGCGTTGCGACCCTGAGCGATCCGCCCTCAGGCATGGCTTCGAGAGCGTTTATCACCAGGTTTTCGATAACACGCTCGATCGCTTTACCATCGACTGTCGCATAGACCTCCGGTGTGAGCTGGGTTGAGACTTTGTAGCGATTGATTGTCTGACTGGCCGTGCGCCCGATGACACGCTCGACCAGAAGCGTGAGATTCGATTTCTCACGGATGCGCTTGGTCGGCGTGCGCGGATCGGAAAGTTTTGCGACAAGGTTTTGCAGATTATTGACCGAATCGGACAGAGTGCGCATCGCATCTTCCTTGAATCCGTCTCGATCGAACTTGCGCTCCATGTTAGAGACAAGCAGCGAAAGCGACAAAATCTGATTCTTGAGGTCATGCGTGAGCACTGAGGAGAGTCGCGCGAAAGATTCAAACTGTTTCTGCTCGCCTTCTTTCCGGATCATCTCTCGCAAACGCGAGGCCATGCGGTTGAAAGCATCGGCAAGCACGCGTGTCTCGTCTTTCGTCTTGACTTTGATTTGATAGCCGAGATTTCCCGTCGCAACTGCTTTCGCGCCTTTCGTCACGCTGCGGATAGATTCGGTGAAGCTGCTGATCAGGAAGTAGAGCGCAAGCATGGCCACAATTACAAGCAGGATGGTCAGCGCCAGCAGCACATAACTGTCGGCTTCAAGGTTGCCGATAGCCTTGTTGTAGTTTTCGACGACGAAGATCGAAAGTCGCGGGCTTGCCTCTCGAATGCGATGACGGATGAGCCAGGGTTTCCATTCGAGGTCTTTGTCCTTCTCTTGCAGCAATGAAGTGAAAGGCGACTCAAATTCTCGAAAGACATCGGTGTAATTTTTCCATTCCTTCGAAGGGTCTGCAGAAAAGAGCACTGTGCCCTGCGGACTGAGGATGATCACCTCCGGCCGCGAGATGCCGGGTCGTCTGGGTTGAGAAATAACCCTTGGCCCGGCAGCTTGCCTCAGCATCTCATCTGCATCCACTTTCACGACGAGCGCTCCAGCCGGGTTGTTCGCAGGATCACGCAAGGGGGCGATGATTTTCACATGCGGGCCGCTGCTGTCTTGCTGAATTTCCGAGATGAGAACGGAATCGGGATTAGTGGTCGTCACGACATCATTCTGGCGAATGATATCTTCGTTCAAGAAATTGCTTTCTTGAAGAAAAGGGCGGATAACTCCGCTCGTATCCCGTCGAGGTTCGATCTTGAAGACAGGCGCACCCTGCCGATTGACGCCTATCAACGCGGAATAATTTTGCTGATTCGCAAGCAAATAAGCGGAAAGATCAATGCGCAATTTATTGTCGGGCAATGCCTGGGGGTTGTTCGCGAGGTTCCGGGCATAATCTTTGAGCATCGGCTGGCGGACGAGGTCTAATACCTGCGATTCATGTTTTTTAAGTGTAAGTGTGACCTGGTCGGATATCTCGCGCGCGCGGTCAGAAATCTCTTGACGCAAAACTGCCTTGATACTCCCGACTGCAGTGCCTTGCCACCGCGCCCAGAGAAGAAACATCGGTATGATAATGAAAGTGAAAAAAATGATAACCAATTTTTCGCGGAGTCGCATATCTCAATCGGATGAAAAATTGCAGGGCACCTGAACAAAACTGATTTGAAACTGAGCAAGGCTTTTTTTTTAAAGCCGACAGACTGACAATGCTACACCCAAGCTAAGAAAGCTGTCAAAAAGTGAGGCAGTGAGAGGGGTGCATTTAGAAAATTAGATTGGAATAAATCACCTCCAGGATGCCGGGGAGGCCGGTTCTTCCCTTGTCACGCTCTGAGACGTTGATTACACTCTAAATACGTGGCAAGACCCTTCATCACAATAAAATCCTAGGAGTCGTTATATATCCCCTATAACGACGCCCCTAAGAAAGAAAGCCTCCCGGGAGCGCAGGCATCTTGCCGGCATACAGGCAAGATGGGCAGCTTCGTCAGCAGTGGTGCATCGCTCCTGGGCGACTGCCAGCAGGCAAAATGCCTGCGCTCCCAGTGATTTCCATAGGAGTTGTTCATGTCGCTCTGCGACACCCTGAAACAATGAAAACGCCCTGGGTACGCATCGCTTCCAGCGTGCCGGTCTTCGACAGGGGGTCGTTACCGGAGACCTGGCACGCTGGAAGCGATGCGTACCC
>JAKEHZ010000290.1 GCA_022614735.1 Acidobacteriota bacterium
AGCGAAGCGGAGCCCCTGGAAGATGTTCAGGTGAGCATCAAGCCCTGAAGGGGCGTCATCAAAGCGGTTTTATTGCACCCTTTCAGGGCTTGAGGTTGAATAGCTATCGTTCCCAGGGGTTCCGCTTCGCTTCACCCCTGGCTATTATCTTTCGCGCCGTTGGCGCTCTAGAAGGAAGATCATTCTCTTATATGCTATAGCATCTTTTTCATCCTTGATGTTTCTTCAGCCTTACTATAACTGCTGTCATATCGTCTTCAATTCCCCGTTTTCTCGCATGCTTGGAGCATTCGTTAATGCTTTTTCTCAGGGCTTCTTGCAGATTTTCCTCTGATTCGTTGCGTCTATTGGCGATCATTTTGGTGAATTCGATGTCTGGTGTTGCCTTATTATCTGCCAGATTCTTGACAATACCGTCAGTGAAAAATATGAGGCTATCTCCGGGGCCAAGTTGGATAGAACCTTCTGTTACACCTACATCATTTTCAGAACCCAGGTTTGATTTAAATTTCAGCACATTCTCCTGGGGCGAGACAAGACTGTGGGGAGAGCTCTCTTGAGCAACAAGAACAGAGGGATGGCTGCCGGTGCGCGCGTAACGTAAGGTCCCATCTGTTGCATCGATAATGGCATACATAAATCCGATGCCGGCTTCATCACCCATTTGGGTCATGAGGCGATCCTGTAATCCACGAATTACTTCGGTTGGTGAATTATCAGCATAGGCCCTCCCGGCAACCTTCGGCATGACGAACCCTTTGGCAAAAGCAATGGATAACGCCGAGGCCAGTCCTTTACCACCACCTTCGGCAATTAAGATGCCGAGCCTGCCTGATCCCATTTCGAAGAGGTCATAAAAATCTCCTCCAACCTCGAACGCCGGCACACAGGATGCAGCAATCGAAAAGTGGGAGGTTCTTGGTAAGAAGTTAGGCATGAGACGCTTCTGAGCTTCGCGTGCTGCAGAGACTTCAGCCTGCATAGAGAGACGTTCTGCCAGATACTTCGCATAGATCGGTCGCACTTGTTCTTCTCGATAGGTCTGACCCTTAAAAGCAAAGAACGACTCAATCACCAGTGCAACGAGGGCAATAGCCAAAGAAATTATTCCTGACCGTCGTAACGATGGCGACGGCTGCGCAATAAGAGCGGTGGAAAAGAATATAAAAGTTGGTAAGGCTAATCCAACAATAGTTGTAAGCAAATCGAATTGGAAAAATGCAATCAACGCTATGATCATTATGACCGCACCCGTCACCAATATTGCGGAATGCGGACGGAATCCAATGTATGGCCTCGCACAGGCAATCCACATAAACAGTGCGAGGAGAGGGGCGATGATTTTGGGTGATTTAAAGCGCCGGTGAAAGAATGGCAATGGGATCAGTAGCCCGATAACGACGATCATAATTACATCGGTCGGCCACATCGATAATGCAAACAGTGATGGCGCAAGCCCCAACCAACCATGAACCGGGCCAAACTCATCGCCGCTTGTCGGGAGTCCCTGCCATGGTAGAGTAACCAGATTTGCGCAGAGAAGTATCCAACCACCAAAAGCCCAGCCAACCAAAACTGAGCGAGCGACATTGCGAGAAAAGATTTTGCCTGTGATGAGCGCGTCGAGTGATGATAGCTTCCCAGGATAAGCTTCACGTATATCTCCCTCGCCGCTGCCATAAGCAAACCCAAAGAATAACCCCAACATCAGGTTACTCATTAAAGCGATTAAATGGATAATCCAATCCGGAGCAGGAAAATCCGGTATCACGGAAACATTAAAAAGCGCCACATCTGTAAGCAGCGAAAAGACAGAGCCAACACCGCCGAAGACAAGCGTGAGCAGGAAGACACGAGTGTAAGAAACCTCCTTTTGCTGCGCGCGCTGGACGAAACGGTAAATGCCAAAGATCACGATGAGTACTACTATCAAGATATAGACGGCGATGCTCAGCTGATATAGTATAGACTTTGCGTGTAAATATTTTTTTGCGAAATCGCCATCGAGAATAGCCTCGACCTTGTCACCGACTAAGGTCTCCCCGCGCACTGTCAAAACACTCTGAAGTTCAAGCTCATGAAACGAAGGTGTGGGCCAACGCCATTTGTACCTTTTGATTGCAGTTATACCGGAATGACATTGATCTTGTTTTATCTCATACGGTTTTAAATCGATCGGATAAGACACAGCCATCGCAGAGAATCTGGCTCTGATAGCATCCTCGGCAATCTTTCTCGAAATTTCCTCTTGTGTGTTTTTGGCCTCTATGGTTTTGGACATACAGCGGAGATACCCAAGGGGTCTCCCATCGGGAGTGAGCTCTACCTCTATGTTCTCTCTTCTATCCGGTGAACGAAATCGAACGCCGATATAAGCTTCGGGAGCAAGCTGACGAGCGAGATCCCTTTCAGCCCCTGATCGTAGCCGGTAGTAATAAAGGAGGTCGTTTTGCGGTATTAAGTTAGAGAAACTATCCCAGCCGGTTACATCCACACCCTTCGATAAAGCGAATTGTGCGGCCAGGGAGACAGCTCCCTCTCTGTCAATGGCAAGCCCGAGTCGCGCAGTTGGATCGTATCTTAAAGCCAGAGCGGTCCCCGCAATATAAGCCAGGGGCGAGAGGATGAGGAATGCAATCCAGATCCAGCGGATCTTTTTGACGAGAATTTTTCTGGGCAGCATAGTGGTACGCCTGGAGAGTATCAAGATCAGTTGCGAGAACGCGGGCAGGATATAGAGGGCGGGGGAATGATGTCAAGGGCGAGAATCGCGGGGTACAGAGAGAGAATACGAAGCAAGAGGAAGAGAGAAAACGGGTCCACAAGAAAGGGCGGAAATAACGGAACAAACGGAAAAATCCTAGAGAATTTCCGTTTGTTCCGTTATTTCCGTTTGTTCCGTTTTCTCTCTTTGCCTTTTGGCTTTTTCGAAATAGTTTGTCATTAACTTGATTCCCTCAAGGCCGGGCAAGGTGCCCATCTTTTCGTCAACCTCTCGCACAAGCCTACGGCCAAGTTCAGCGGGAAAAAGAATCGAAAAGAGACGCTTGACTTCATCGGGGCTTTTAACACCAGCGCCGACGGGGACCCAGTTGAATTCCAGCAGTCTGCGGGCCAAAATGCGCGCGCACAGCGACTCGCTGAGCAGTTCACGCGCGTGATTGAAGTACCAGGCAAAATGGCGCCGTTCCTGCTTGGCAATGCGCTCACACAAAACCTTAAGGGCAGGATTGCGTGTGAAATGACGAAGATGCTCGTATCCTTTTAATGTCGTTAATTCCTGGATGGCGCCGAAGGAGAGGTAGACTGCGGGAAACTGATGATAGAAGATGCGAGAAAGCAGTGGGCCGAAAATTTCTTCGAGCCATTCGTTAAGACGCGCTTTCTTCTTTACTCTTTCTAACCGGTCTTCCTCCAGCGGATGACCACAAGCGGCAAGCAAATTGGCAAGCTCGTAGCCATGGAAAAATTCTTCGTAGCTCCAGGTTGTCAGGAATGCCGCAACCGCCGGTTTGAAAGCGATCTTCATCTGAAGGAGCATTCTCATATATCGAATTGTCTGGCTCTCGATATCCGAAAAGTAAGTTAGCACGAACTGTTCATCATCAGTCAGGCCGACTCTTCTCGCTTCATCCCAATCCAGGTCTTTTGTTTCGACCTTGGCAGAAACGGCGATGTACCGTTCTATATCCGAATTCATCAACTCTCCTCCAGCATTGTAATCAATCTCCACTTCAAAGAGGCTGACAGGCATCCTCTGCGTTCATTAAGTCGGCACAGAACACGATGCCTGCCATTACTACGATAAATCTGCGAAGAATGGATGCCAGCCTGAGATAGGATTTTCAAACGCGATAGAGCAAATCGTGCCCGTGGGCATGGGCGTGCAACTGGCGAGCGGCGCGCGCGGATTTCTGCGTTGCCGGGAATTTGCCTCCAGTCATTTCTGTGTAAACCTTCTCTGCCTGCGCGTTGAGGGATGGGCCGACATAGCGGGCGATGCTTGAATCGGCCTTAATTTCCACGCTGATCTGCTCAACCGAATCGCGAACTTGCTGAGCCGTTTTCCTAGCTTTAACAAGTGCTCCGACGCGCTCGCGTAACGTCCGGAAATACTTCTGCTGATCGGCTAACACCGTATCTGCGTCACGCGGGCCATGGCCGGGACAAACAATGCGCGCGCCGAGTTTGCGCGCGGCTTCGAGCGTGACAATCCACTTTTCGACATTTCCATCGCCAACATAATTATAGGGGCCATTGACACAGACATCGCCTGTAAAGATTATTCTCTCCTTCGGCAACCATGCGAACGCATCACCGTTAGTATGGGCCACACCCAGATGGAGCAATTCGACGCGATGTTTGCCATCATCAAAGATCAGCTCGCGAGGGAAGATAACTGATGGAGGCTTAAGTTTGCTGGCTTTGACATCCGGCCGAGTCTTAGCTGCATCTTCCCATCTTCCTGGAGTGCTGCCATAGTAACCAGTCTCATATTTCTTCATCTCTTCGATGACACCGGTGTGCGCAACCGGAGTCGCGCCATTGTCATGCCAGACCTGATTGCCATAGGCGTGATCACCGTGATGATGGGTGTCAAAGGCGAAACGTATCGGCTTGTCGGTTAAAGCGCGAATCTTCGGTAAGACCTCCAGCGCGCCGGAAGGGAAGTTTGCGTCAATGACGAGCACATAATCCTCGAAGACTACCCATCCATTGTTACAATGGCCCTGGAGAATATTTCCCTGGTGGAAATAGACCTCATCAGCAACCTGATCAACTTTACCGACTTCTGCCGCGGGATAAGCTGAGAGGACTTCTTTCTCAAAGGATTCCCAATCATTCATCGTCAGGCCCAAAAGAGCGGCACTGCCAAACAATAACTCACGACGTGAGACATGAGACATCTGGTTTCCTCCTCTGCAACTACTGGGAGCGCCCTGGGTGCGCACGCGTCCCCGCGTGCTGGACTTCGATAATGAGCCCCTTCCGGAAACTCAGCACGCGGGGACGCGTGCGCACCCAGGGCGCTCCCAGTAGTTGTCATTGTTATTTGACACCCAAGAGCTCTACATCAAATATCAGTGTGGAGTTAGGTGGGATTAAACCTGAGCCCTGAGAGCCATAAGCGAGCTCAGGTGGAATTATCAATTTACGTTTGCCGCCGACCTTCATCGTCATCACTCCCTCATCCCAGCCTCTGATTACTTTGCCTAAACCAATCGGGAACTCGTAAGGTTCTTTGCGATCTACCGAGCTATCGAATTTGGTTCCGTTTTCAAGTCTGCCGGTATAATGCACTACCACCCTTTTACCGGGAGAGGGGCTTTGGCCGGTTCCAACGACTTCATCAATATATTTCAGACCCGAAGCTGTCGTTGCCTCATTCCCGCGTGTAAAGGAATAGATTCCATAGGCGGCTGCGAGCGCAACAGCGCTCACAGCTATGAGCAGAAGCAGCTTGGTGTTAGGGCCTTGCGCAGTACTCGATCTTTTTGGGGAATAACCACGTCCCTTTTTCTGATAACGATGGCGACTCTTTGACAAAATTGATGCCCCTTCCTGATGATATTTCAGATGCGATTGTGACTTAATGAATTGAGTGTAGACCGACAAGCATTGCTTCGATTTGTTCATGGGAAATATACTCGTCATATTTGAAGAAAGGAAGATCTGATATGCAACTTGGGATGATCGGTCTTGGGAGAATGGGCGCGAATATGGTTCGGCGCCTGTTGCACGGCGGCCATCAATGTGTCGTGTTCGACTTGAACCAGGAGAGCGTGAAACGGTTGGTTGGTGAAGGCGCGACAGGAGCGTCATCATTTGACGATTTTGTAACCAAGCTGACCCCGCCGCGAGCGGTCTGGCTGATGGTGCCTGCCGCTGTTGTCGGTCGAGCGCTGAATGATCTCTCAGCGAAGATGGAGAGTGGTGATATCATCATCGATGGGGGTAATTCATATTACATCGACGACATAAACCGTGCGCGTGAGCTTCAGGCTAAAGGTATCCATTATCTTGATGTCGGAACGAGCGGTGGTGTATGGGGGCTGGAGCGAGGTTACTGCCTGATGATTGGGGGAGAGAGGCATGCAGTTCAACATCTCACCCCGATTTTCAAGACACTGGCGCCGGGACGCGGTGAAATTCCACCCACGAGAGGTCGTGAGAAAGAGAGCAGCACAGCAGTGGAGGGATATCTGTATTGCGGGCCTTCCGGCGCCGGCCACTTCGTCAAGATGGTGCACAACGGAATCGAATACGGTCTCATGGCAGCATACGCCGAGGGTCTTAACATTCTGCAACACGCCAATGTGGGAAAAGAGGGGCGGGCCCCCGATGCGGAAACCATCCCATTGCGCCATCCCGAGTATTTTCAATATGACTTCGACCTTAAGGACATTGCCGAAGTGTGGCGCCGAGGAAGCGTGATTGCTTCCTGGTTACTCGACTTGACCGCCATAGCGCTGAGCGAAAACCCCACCCTGTCGGAGTTCTCGGGGTGGGTCTCGGATTCCGGCGAAGGCCGGTGGACCGTTGCAGCCGCAATTGAGCAAGGATGCCCTGCGCCCGTTCTGAGCGCGTCGCTCTATCAGCGGTTCAGCTCCAGAGGTGCGGATGATTTCGCCGGGAAGGTCCTCTCTGCCATGCGCCACCAGTTCGGTGGCCACGTCGAACGTCCGACTGGCGAATAGTGATTGCGGATTGCGGATTGCGGATTGCGGATTGCGGATTTGGTATCGCATGGTGCCCGGTACAATTGCAATCCGCAATCCGCAATCCGTAGCGGCACGTTTATTGCAATAGGTTTATTGCAATAGGTTTATTGCAATAG
>JAKEHZ010000291.1 GCA_022614735.1 Acidobacteriota bacterium
AACAACCCCGCAACCCCAACTCCGCAATCCGCAATCCGTAGTCCTGATGTCCACGCCTCTATTTCATCGACTTCCTATAGATTCAAGCGTGCTCTTCATACGCATTCGCAATCTGGGTGAGGCAGTCCTGGATACGGCGAACCTGCGCGCTCTCAAACACTGGCGGCCGGATTTGCAGATCACCACACTCGTCGAGGCGATCTATACTGATCTGTACGCCACCGATCCGGACCTCGAAGCTATTCCCTTGCTGCGCGGTGAGCGTGACAAACGCAGCTCGCTTGCCGCGCGTTTAGCTGTCGTCAGAGATATTCGCCGGAAGAAATTCGCCGCAGTTATTAATCTCCACGGAGGTCCGACGAGCGCGCAATTGACTTTCACCAGCGGCGCGCCTAACCGGGTTGGCGCAACGCATTTTCGCAACGGCTATGCCTACAACTTACGCATCCCGCCGGCCGAGGAGATTCTTGGCAGAAAAGATTTACACACTGTCGAGCACCAGTTCGGACAATTTAAATGGCTGGGCTTGCCCAACGACGAGCCGGCACCAACACGGATCTTTGCCGATCCACGGAAACGAAGTGAGGCGCAAGTTAAACTGCAACAAGCAGGGATCGATCTAACAAAACCTTACGCAGTGTTTGCGCCGGCGAATGAGTTTTACACCAAACGATGGATGCCGGAGCGATTTGCTGATGTTGCTGATCAATTGATCGCGCGCGGGTTTCAGATCGTTACAACCGGCGCGCCGACCGAGGAGCAAAAAATGCAGTTGGCGGCAGTGCAGTCCTCGGCAAAGCAGCGACTCCACTCTCTTAGCTCGTTGAGCATCGGCGAATTAGTTGCTGTCATAGCCGACAGCAGGCTCTTCGTCGGAAATGACAGTGGCCCGGCGCATATCGCGGCTGCTCTCAAAACACCTCTGGTTGTTCTCTTCGGCCCGGCCAGCTCTATCAGATGGCGACCGTGGCGTGCGCCGTCAGAACTCGTACAGAACTATTTTCCGTGCAACCCGTGCGCGATGTACACTTGCGATGCCTTTGATGAGCCGGAGTGCATCAGATCGATCTCGGTCGATCAAGTGATGAGAGCAATAGAAAAACAATTGGAGAATACGAAATAGATGCTGGATGCTGGATGCTGGATGCTAGGATGAGCGCCCTTCCTAGCATCCAGCATCCAGCATCCAGCATCCAGCATCCAGCATCTTTATCCTATGAATCGACAACGCGCCCAACAAATCATCAACAACTTCACCGGCCGTCGAATAGTCGTGCTGGGCGACTTGATGCTCGATGAATTCATCTGGGGAGAAGTGCGACGTATCTCACCTGAAGCCCCCGTGCCTGTGGTCGAAGTCAAACGCGAGACCTGGCATCTCGGCGGCGCAGGCAATGTCGTTTCAAATTTGCTGGGACTTGGCGCGAGAGCTATTCCGGTTGGCATTGTCGGAGATGATGGGGCTGCAGCTCAGCTTCGCAACCGCTTTGCTGAGCTTGGTGCGGAGACTTCAGGTATCATCTCGGATTCATCACGGCCGACAACACGCAAAACTCGGATTGTCGCGCATAGCCAGCAGATGGTTCGCGCTGACCGTGAAGATCGTGCGCCAATCAAAGAGGACGCGGAAAATCGCATCATCTCGGCTTTCATCAACGCTCTTGAAAATACAGATGCGATAATCGTCTCTGACTACGACAAAGGCTTGCTCACCCCACGTGTTTTGGCCGCCGCGATCGGGGCTGCGCAAACGCAGGGCAAGATCGTCTGTCTCGACCCCAAAATCAGAAACTTTAACCACTATCGTAAAGTTGATGTAGTCACACCCAACCAACTCGAAGCTGAACGTGTGACGAATATCGAAATTATCGACGAATCTTCATTAAGCGCAGCTGCCCATTGCATCCGCGATATGCTTGATTGCAAGATCGTCCTGATTACACGCGGTGAGCACGGTATGAGCCTGCTTGATAGACAGGGCGAGATGACCCACATCCCGACCGTAGCCCGCGAAATTTATGACGTAACCGGCGCAGGCGATACCGTAATCGCGACGCTTACTCTCGCCCTTGTCTCAGGCGCAGCGATTGAAGAAGCTGCAATCATCGCCAATCACGCGGCTGGTGTGGTTGTCGCGAAGGTCGGTACTGCTACTACATCACGCGCGGAATTGTCAATCGCATTGCAGGATCTTGATCATTAAAATCGCACTAAATAGCCGTTTTTTTTTGACATAAAATCTACCTTGACCCCGCCAAATCTATCCCGGAATCGCGAAAATGGCTGAAATAGGTCCATACAAATAGCTCTTTCTGAGCCGTCTTCTTTTCATTCACTGTCTCTTTTCGAAAGTCCGTGTCAATAGTCTTGAAGAAAAAAAATCCCCTCTAAATTTGTTTTAACAGGGGAGTTAAGCAGCTACTCGAAATAGTGTGGCTCTAACAATTAGGCCGAATGATATAATTAAGCTGTATTTAAAGGTGCTTCAATCAACGTCGTGAGGTTCCTTCACTATTGTGGCTTGCGGTCATCAGCCACAACACACTCACAAATAAATGAGTGAACCAGCAATAAACGTGAACGCCCTTGCTCAAACATTTTGACGGACGTGTGTCCTTTGAGCCTACTGGTGTCTGATCCACACCGAGGGCAGGCGTTGCTTTGAAGTAGGTATTAACAGCTAACAAGGAGAAGAACAGATCTTATGAGCAAGCATAAACAGTTGAGTAAAATCATGGGGATAGCTTGTCTATCGATGTTGTTACAATTCAGCGTTGTCGCGCAGAAAACGACAAGGACATCAGCTCAAGAACCATCAACAAAATCATCACCTACGTCATCATCTTCCCTTACTACTGAAATATCCGATCAATTGGCCGTGGTGGCGGACCTGTCTGAAAACAAAGGCGGGAGCGATGTCAAAGCCGAAATGAGCAATGAGAGTGTGGTTTCAGAGCCAAAGATGGCTCTCAAGAATCCATCAATCGATCTCAAGATTATCCCAGACGATTCAAAGATAAATAAGCGTAATTTTGTCGACCCGGATTTGGAAATTCTCGGTGAACCGATGGTTTTCAGCGCAACGGCTTACGCGTTGTATGGACGGACACGAAGCGGCGTCTATGTTCGCCGCGGAGTAATAGCTGCTGACCCGCGGGTGCTTCCGCTTGGTTCGATCGTTCAACTAAAAGCCGGTAGCTATTCCGGCGTTTACACGGTCCACGATACTGGCAAGAAGATCAAAGGCAACATTGTTGACTTGTGGGTGCCATCTCCACAGGAAGCCCGACTATTTGGCCGTCAGCGGATCAAATTGCACATCCTGCGTTTCGGCCGAAAGGGTAAATGAAAACAGTTCGGAATTACATCATCACTCCTCCTTTCATCACTATCGCCGCTCGCTTAACAAAGTGAGCGGCGCTTTTCTTTTAACGCATCGCTCAATTATCATCAAAAAATGAATCCAGAGGAGAAGCGAGTTTTATTCCCGGCTGAAGCGTTGGTCGAAGTGACGCGCGGCGCCCTGGTCGAAGCAACTCATCACGGTTTCATCGCAGTCGTCGATGCGAGTGGTAAGTTGATTGCAAAGGCGGGCGATCTTGAAAAACGGACCTATTTCCGCTCCGCGGCCAAGCCTTTTCAATGTATCCCGATTATTTCCAGTGGTGCATCAGAGCATTTCAAACTCACTCAGCGCGAGCTGGCTGTGATTACCGGGTCTCACAGCGGCGAGGCAATCCATCTCGAAACAGTCCTTGCAATTCTTGAAAAGATCGGTTTGACCGAATCTTCATTGAAATGTGGCGCCCACGCGCCGTTCGACGAAGCGGCATTGAAGCTCATGAGAGCTGAAGGCAGACAGCCACAGGCGCTTCACAACAACTGTTCGGGCAAACACGCGGGGATGCTCGCATTTGCTCGATTCCTCAATGAACCGGTCGATGACTACATTGAACCATCGCATCCGATACAGCGACACATTCGTGATGTGCTCGCGCATTTCGCCGCCGTGCCGGCTGACGAGATCGCGATTGCTGTCGATGGATGCAGCGCGCCCGTTTTTGCGATGAGTATCGGGGCGATGGCTCGGAGTTATTCTCGACTGGTCGGTTGGAAGTACTCGGAGATTGAGCCCGCTCTGGCTGCAGCTGCCGAACGCGTTGTCAATGCAATGATCGAATATCCTGAGATGGTCGGCGGAACGCACGGTCGTCTGGATACCGACCTGATGCGGGCGGCAAGAGGTCAGATCGTTTCAAAAGTCGGGGCTGAAGGTGTTCAACTGCTCGGAGTGCGCCCATGTGAGAGTTATCCGAAAGGCCTTGGCATCGCCATCAAGATCGAAGACGGTGACATTCGCCGCGCGCGAGATCCGGTGGTGATAGAAACTTTGAGGCAACTTGGGTTACTTGATCACGAGCAGCTCGCACAACTTTCAAAGTATGCGCGTGCGAAGGTCTACAACCATCGTCAAATCGAAGTCGGTGAAGTGAGAACTTGCTTTAAACTCTGGTAGGAGAAAACGGAACAAACGGAAATAACGGAACAAACGGAAATTTTTCAGGATTTTTCCGTTATTTCCGTTATTTCCGTTTGTTCCGTTTTCTCTTCTTCCTACTTACCAATTTCCGCAACTATATATTTCATCAATTCGTGTTTTGGTATTCTGAACTTTACAAATGGGCATCAACAATGACAAGATATAAGTGGTAATACCAATCACATCGATCAGACATCCAGATCCATACTGGAATCGGGCTTTGCTGGGATACTTAAGATCAACCAATCGTTAGTCCAACACGCTGGCAATTTCTTCTCGCTTGCCAGAGGAGTGGGCTGAACTGTCGCCGCAGAAATCGCTTCTGAAGCGGTTCGGGCACTCCAAAAACGTCAAACCAATTTATTGTGGAGGATTCATCCCATGTATTCAGTAAAAAGATTGCTGATGTGTGTTCTCGTCGGGTGCTCGTTCTCCTCGTTCGCACTGGCGCAGGATTTCCGCGGCTCGATCTCCGGCCGCGTGACCGACGCTTCCGGCGCGGCAGTGCCCGGCGCTACCGTGACGATCACCAATCTCGCAACCAACACCCCCACTACAACCATAACCAACGATGGCGGCGATTACACGGTGCTCTACCTCAATCCGGGCCAGTATTCGGTGGCGGTCGAAGCCAAAGGATTCAAGAGAACGGTGCGCCAGAGCATCGAGGTGCGCGTAGCCGACAAGCTGACGCTCGACCTGGCGCTCGAGGTCGGCGGAGTGTCCGAGACGGTCAACATCACCACGGATGCGTCGCTGCTGGAAACGGCTTCGGCTTCTGCCGGGCAGGTGATCGATCGACGGCGGATCTCGGAGCTGCCGCTCTCGGACGGCAACCCGTTTACCCTCACGCGCCTCGCCCCGGGCATCGGCTATGTCGGCGATCTGAAGTTCTCAAGGCCGTTCGACAATAACGGGAGTTCGGACTTCATCTCGAACGGCATCTCACGCGCCGGAGGGCACGAATTCACGCTCGATGGTGTGCCGAACACGGACGATAATGGCTCGATGCGCGTCGCCTTTGTGCCGCCGGCCGATGCGGTACAGGAGTTCAAGGTCGAGACCGCGAGCTTCGACGGGCAGCAGGGACACAGCGCCGGCGCCACGGTCAACGTCATGCTGAAGAGCGGCACCAATAGTCTGCACGGTACTGTCTACGAGTTCGTCCGCAATGACGTGCTCTCGGCCAATGACTTCTTTCTCAACCGGACCAACCTGGTGGCCAACCCGGCGCGTGACGCCGATAAGGACGGTAAAGCAGACCGCGATCCGCTCCGATACAACCGCTATGGCGGGACGGTAGGCGGCCCCATCGTGCTGCCGAAGAAAATTTTCGGCCCATTCGGGTATAACGGCCAGAACAGGTCTTTCTTCTTCTTCGCCTATGAGGGTCTCAAAGATGTGTTCCCAGAGCCGAGACAGGATACCGTTCCGACTTTAGCGGAACGGAACGGCGATTTCTCGGCGCTGCTGGCCATCAACCCGAGCTTCCAGATCTATAACCCGTTCAGGGCCAGAGCAGAGGGTTCCCGCATCCGGCGCGATCCATTCCCGAATAACATTATTCCGTCGAACATGATCAGCCCGATTGCCAAGAATTACCTTCAGTACTATCCCTTGCCCAACCAGCCGGGCGACTCCCAGGGGCGGAACAATTTCATCAGCGGCAACCCGCGCACCGACACTTTCCACTCGGAGAGCTTCCGCTTTGATCAGACGATGAGTGAGAAGCAGAAGTTCTTCTTCCGTTACACACGTAACAATCGGCTCGAGGCGCGCAACAACTGGTCGAGTGAAGTCAACGGCATCCGGCCGACGGGAAATTTCCTGACGCGTAAAAACGACGGTTTTAGCTACGACCATGTCTATACGTTCTCGCCGACGACGATTCTTGATGCCCGCGTCGGTTTCTCACGCTTCGTCGAACAGAACAAACGACAGCACGACGGCCAGATCGATCCGGCGAGCCTCGGCTTCTCGTCGCAATCAGCGGCTTTCTTCGGAGACGCCAAGTACCTGCCGCGGTTCCGGATCGCTACCGCAAACAATGATAATGCGAATAACCCCTTCACTCCAATCGGCGACAGTTTCGGTGATATAAGGACCCACAACATCTACGCGGTGCAGCCTACCCTCACCAAGATCGCCGGCAACCACTCGTTCAGAATGGGCTACGATTTTCGTGCTTACCGGGAAAACAGCATTCCCTCCGGACACGTCGGTGGTCGTTATGACTTCAACACCAACTTCACGCGCGGTCCGTTGGACAACTCGCCCGGCGCAGCCATCGGCCAGGAATTCGCCTCATTCCTGCTCGGGTTGCCGACGGGTGGGGTCATTGACCGGAATGCCTCCCGGTCGAACCAGACTCTTTATCATGGAATCTTCTTTCACGATGATTGGAAGGTGAATCAAAAGCTGACCCTCAATCTCGGAGTGCGGTATGAGCTGGAAGGGGCGACGACGGAACGCTACAACCGCAACACACGTGGCTTCGATCCGAACGTCAGCAGCCCGATCGAGGCTGCGGCGAAGGCTGCCTACGCCGCTAACCCAATCCCGGAAATTCCGGTAAGTAGTTTCCAGGTGAAAGGCGGGCTGCTTTTCGCCGATGAAGAGAACCGCGGCTTCTGGGACACAGACAAGAATAACATTCTGCCGCGCATAGGCTTTGCTTATCAGCTCAACCCAAAGACAGTCTTGCGCGGCGGGTTCGGCATCTACGTGGTTCCGTTCGTTATTGACGGCGTCCAACAGCAGGGCTTTTCGCAGTCTACGGGAATTGTGCCGACACTGAACTCCGGGCTGACCTTCGCGCCCGCTTGCTCCACCTGCGGCAATCTCTTCAATGCATCCCCGACGGGTGTCCTCACGCCGCCGGGCTCGAGTTTGGGCGCAGGGACCTTCCTCGGCCAGAGCTACACTTTCGTCAATACTGACCGGCGAAACGGAAAGACGCAGCGCTGGGAGTTCAGCATTATGCGAGAGTTGCCGGGGCGATGGGTGGTGGAGGCCGCCTATATCGGCAATCGCGGCTACGACCTCACGACAAGCACGAACATCACCAATGCGACCCCTCGCCAGTATCTTTCGACCAGTCGGGTGCGGGACGATGCCACAATTAATTTCCTGTCTGCCAATGTCAGGAACCCGTTTCGGGGCCTGATTCCCGGACAGACACTTAACGGCGATACCGTGGCGAGGTCGCAACTCTTGCGACCCTTCCCGGAATTCAATGGTAATCTTGAAACACAACGATATGACGGGAGTGGAATCTATCACGCCGGCCAGTTCCGTCTGGAGCGGCGCTTCTCCACCGGGTTCACGCTCCTGACGAGCTACACATGGTCGAAGGTGATAGAAGAGGTAAGATTCCTCAACGATTCAGATACGGAGCAAGAGCGGCGGATCGGATCTGATGATATTCCGCACCGCATCGTCGTCAGCGGCATCTGGGAACTGCCGTTCGGCAGAGGCCGCAGGTGGGGCGATAGCTGGAATGGTGTAATCAACGGAATCATCGGCGGCTGGCAGGTGCAAGGCATCTACCAATGGCAGAGTGGGCGCCCGATCGATCTCAACGACCGGAACGTCTACTTCAACGGGGACCCGAGCAATCTCCGAGCCAATATCACAGGCAATACGGTGGATGGGACCTTCGATCTGAGCGGTTTCTATTTCAACGATGCCGCCGTCCAGACCAATGGTGTGGTAGACCCCGTCAAGCAACGAGCTGACAATCGCATCAGGCTCGGTAGTAACATCCGCACTTTCCCGTCGCGCCTGCCCGGGTTCCGGCGCCAGAATCTGGACCTGTGGGACCTCTCTCTGATTAAGAACTTCTCGATCACTGAGGGATTGAAGTTCCAACTGCGTGGCGAGTTCCTGAATGCCTTCAACCACCCGCAGTTCGGTGACCCGAACACCGACCCGACTAATACAAACTTCGGCAAGGTGACGGGCCAAAATAACCTGGCGCGGAATGTGCAGATCGGTTTGAAGTTGATCTTTTAAGAGCGGTATTGAGATTGAAATGACACGCGGATCTTACCTTAGTGGGTGAGTTTCATTCATGCTCCGCTTCGAGAGACAGAAGAGAGAAAACGGAACAAACGGAAATAACGGAACAAACGGAAAAATCCCGAAGAATTTCCGTTTGTTCCGTTATTTCCGTTTGTTCCGTTTTCTCTCTTCTGTCTCTCGAAGCGGAGCATGAATGAAACTCACCCACTAAGGTAAGATCCGTGCGCCGTTTTTTGTAACCAAACCCCGCCATTTCGCCGTAGAACTCATTGTAAGTGGAATTATGCGGTTAACGCGCTGCCATTGATCATTGGCGGCTATGCTGATAAAACAATGCCGCTGCAATAATCCCAAATTCTCAAGTCAAAATACGAAGAAGGCACAGACCTTGATCTGTGCGGGCGATGTGTAACGCAGAAACTGAGAAACACCAACAGCACAGACCATCAGTCTGCGCCAGATATTAAGGGAGACAATATGAGCAAGACGACACGCAGAGATTTCATCAAAACAACTTCAGCAGTGACTGCTGGGGCCGCGCTGACCAACCTGAATGTCCTTCGCCCGGAGCGTGTGCTCGGAGCGAATGACCGTGTGCGGGTTGCTGTCGTTGGGCCCGGCGACCGCGCTCGCGATGCGCTCATTCCGGCGTTTATGAAACTCGCCGGTGATCTGAACTTCGAGATGGTTGCCGCTTGCGACATCTGGAGCAAGCGCCGTGATGAGGCGGTCGAACTCTTCGCCAAGAAACACAACGTCAATAACCTTGCGACCGCGCGCAACACCGATGAACTCTACGCGATGAAAAACATCGATGCGGTGATCATCGCGACGGCCGATTTCCAGCACGCATATCATACGATTGAAGCCGTCAAAGCCGGGAAAGACGTGTACGCGGAGAAACCATTCGCAAACATCATGGCCGATGCGCGCGAGGCGCTCAAAGTCGTCGGAGGTTCGAAACAGGTCTTTCAAGTCGGCACGCAGCGCCGCTCCACACAGAGTTACATGCGAGCTAATGAGTATCTCAGATCGGGCAAGTTCGGAGACATTGTCATGGCCGAGATGACCTGGAACGTCAACCAGCCGGGACGCTGGCGCAGAACAAACGTCGTTCCGTTACTCAAGGAGCAGGATACAGACTGGAAGCGTTTCCTGATCAATCGTCCCTCTGAGCCGTTCGATGCGCGCAAACATCTGGAATTCCGGCTGTTCTGGCCTTACTCATCGGGCATTCCGGATCAGTGGTTGGTCCATCAGATTGACACCGTCCACTGGTTCACGGGGTACAATCATCCGGCAAGCGTTGTCGCCAACGGCGGCGTCTATCTGTGGCGCGATGGCCGCAAGAACTTCGACACAATGACTGCCGTCTTTGATTACGGTGATGCGGCGAAAGGCGGTAAAGGATTCCAGGTGCTATATGCGTCGCGGATGACGAACGATGCCGGAGGCATCAAAGAGATTTACTTCTCCAACGGCGGCACGCTCAACCTCGATACCAACAAAGTCACGCCCGAAGGCGGGCTGAAGGCGGGTCCAGCCAAGGCGATGAAGCTGAATGCGAATTTGCTGGAGCCTCTTTCGCTGGGTGATGAAGGCGGTGTCGAAACCAGCGCAACGACCGGCGCTGACAACTCCACGGTTGCGCATATGCGCAACTGGATGGATTGCGTGCGCAATCGCAAACAGAAGACGAATGCTGACATCCACGCGGCATATAATCACTCCGTCGCGCTCTGTATGACGATTGCCGCATTGCATACCGGCAAGCGCGTCACTTTCGACGATAAGAAGCAGGAAGTTGTAACGGGCTAAAATGAATGCGGATTGCGGATTGCGGATTTTATAAATAGATACAACCTCTTTGCGCCTTTGCCTCTTTGCGTCTTTGCGTTAATTACCCACCTAAATAAAACTTTTTAACGCAAAGACGCAAAGAGGCAAAGGCGCAAAGAGGTTGTATCTATTTATAAAATCCGCAATCCGCAATCCGCAATCCGCATTCAAAGGGAACAATATGAAACAAATACTGACCTCCGTTTTTATTGTCTGTTTCTTCGCGATGCTTTCGTTATCTGCCAACGCCCAAAACGTCAAGATCGTCGAAGCAAAAGACAAGCAACAACTCGACGTCTATATTGACGACCAGCTGTTCACATCCTACTGCTATTGGGATTCGCAGAAGAAGCCGATCCTCTATCCGCTGCGCACGGCGAAAGGCACCGTTGTCACGCGCAGTTACCCGGTTGCCAAAGTCGCGGGTGAACGCACAGACCATCCGCATCACGTTTCAGCCTGGTTCAACTATGGCAATATCAACGGCGTCGACTTCTGGAACAACAGTGGCGGGCCGAGATCTGAAAAGATGGGGACGGTCAAGCATGTCGCTGTAAATAAGGTCAAAAATGGCAAGGGCAGCGCCGATCTCGATGTGACGATGGATTGGATTATGCCCGATGGCTCGAAGGTCATGCAGCAGGACGAAACGATCATCTTCCGCGCTGCCAAAGGTCTGCGCGTCATTGACCGCATCATCACGCTCACCGCACAGGATAAGCAGGTCGTCTTCAACGACTCGAAAGAAGGCGCACTGGGAATTCGCGTCGCGCGCCAACTCGAAGAGCCTTCGACAAAACCCGAAGTTTTCACCGACGAGCAGGGAAATCCGACGAAAGTGCCGGTGATGGATAATACGGGCGTCGGCGGAATTTATTTGAGCAGCGAGGGCAAAGTCGGTGAGAAAGAAGCCTGGGGTACGCGTGCGAAATGGATGACTCTGAGCGGCAACGTCAAAGGCGAAGATGTAGTTATTGGCATCTTCGATCACCCGAAGAATCCGACCTATCCGACCTACTGGCATTCGCGTGGATACGGTCTCTTCGCAGCCAATCCGTTTGGCGCAAAAGAATTCACCAAAGGCGCGCCGGCATTGAATTACACATTGGAGCCCGGCAAAAAAGCCACATTTCGTTTCCGCATCCTGGTCTATTCAGGCAAACTTGCGAAGGAGCAGACCGAGGCGCTCTATCAACAGTTCCTGAAAGATGTGACGAAGTAGAGGAAAAGAAGAAGGAAAACGGAACAAACGGAAAAATCCTAGAGAATTTCCGTTTGTTCCGTTATTTCCGCCCTTTCTTGTTGACCCGTTTCCCTTCTTTCTCCTGTAGAGCGCCAGTAAGAGAAAATACTTCCACTCCCGGCGCCGAAGCCAGTCACTGATGTTGATATCATCTTAATTTTTTGCAACCTCAAACAGACGCCGGACGGCGCAACTTGGATTGCGTGACTGACTTCCTCAGACCTGCAAGCCAGAAGTCAAAACGTGTCTGTGGGGTTTTATTATTGGAGGAGTTGTTCTGGGTTTCGACTGCGCGACCGCACATCGGGCAACATCGAGAGTAAGCAAAGATTGGATAACTACAGTTCTTACACTGCATCGGGGATCCCTCCATTTATCGGAGCTACATTACACCGGGGAATCAGAGCAGCGATGGGGGGAGGATTTTCATTATAATATGTTCAGATTATTTGTCCATATGATGTTGAAATTTTTTCTTCGCATCGACTAATCTGAAAGCGAGCTCTCGACAATTACCGCGCCAGCCTCAAGCTGCGCAAGATTTGCTGGAATGCTGCACTATATTCTTGCGCTTCATCTTCCGGCGCGATGTTTATGAGATAGAACATCCGGCCGTCAGACGTTACCGTTGTATAGGTCACATCAGCTTCCATCACGCCGCTTATCGCCGATGGCCCCGAGACGGCGGCAACATAGCCTTCCTTGCCGCCGAAATCGATCTGCTGTGGCGCGCGCGCGATACGGAAATCCGCGTTCGTCTCGATCTGCCTCTGAATGAAGGCCTCGGTTGCCGAGCGCAGATCACTCTGCTGAACTTGAACAGTACCAACGAAAATGCCATGTGTGACCATTTGCGCATCTTTCAATTTCCCATATGCGCCCTTAGGCGCGAAGATATAGTTCGATCCACTCCCACTCAATGCATCCCAATTTGCCGGAACCTTGAGAGCAAATGAGCCATCGTTTGCCTGGAAGCCCTTATAAGACCCGGAAGGTTTCTGCGGGCGCACACGTAACTCGAGGTCGGCCGGATCTTCTCCGATGCGCCGAAGCTGACTAGATGAACTTAAAGTGGGCGCTTTGCCGGTTAAACGCGCTTTGGACTGCTCAAACTCGGAACTGGTGTGGATTGGGTTTGGACTGACGGGTAACCTGGGGATTTCTTCGAGAATGTATTGAGTGCGATTACCGGGATCGGGATGGTCGCTCAACATCTCCGGGATTCCCTGGCCTCCTTCCGCCTGCAGCGTCTTAAAGAAGTTGGCCATATCGCGCGGATCGTAACCGGCCTCCGCCAGGATCCTTGCGCCTTCAAGATCAGCCTCTTTTTCCGCGCCACGGCCAAATTTGAGAAATAGCATATTTGCGCCCAGACCGCCGATAATGCCTACAGCCTGACCCATGTTCGGATTTTCACCGCTTGCCGCAATTGTTCCCAGGATGCCAATCCCCATCTGCGCGATTTGCTGCTTTGACGCCTGATTCGTGCCGTGGCGCAATGCCGCATGCGCAATCTCGTGGGCCATTACGCCAGCTAGTTCGCCTTCATTACGGGCAGCTGCGATCGTGCCCGCATTTACGAAAAGGAAACCGCCGGGCAATGCGAAGGCGTTGATCTCCTTTGTTGCCACAACCTGAAATTGATATGGATATTTTTCCCCGGACGCTTTTGAGGCGAGCTTCTCGCCTAGTTGGCGAACATAACCGGTAATCTGAGGGTCATCGAGCATAGGCGTCTCCCTCATTATTTGTTGTGCCGATTGGAGCCCCATCTGAACGTCCTGTTGCGGGCTGAAGAGATTGAAGCCGGGCTTGAACCTCGGGGTAGACTTCGATCCGGCGGGCGCTTCATTACTGCTCCGATGCATGTTACCGCAACCCGTAAGACTGGAGAGCAACGAGAGGGCCAATATCGATAATAAGATTCGTCGCTTGCGCATATATTCATCCTCCTTAAATTTAGCGCAGACTTGCATTATGTGTTTAACCTAAAGGGAGGTTCACTTGGGGAGACTGCAGGCTTACGAAAAAAGGGAGATTTTCTGATTTCTACATCTGACCTTACGCATCGGCGCCCGTCGAAAAAGGTCGAAAAACTTTAGCTGCAATTTGAGTGACCATACTGCGCGGAATAAATCGTTCGGCCGTGACCATAGCGCGATTGCTGAATCCAGAAATCACTACCCCGCGCTCTTCGGTCAATGCCTTCAATCCGACCTCGACGACCTCTTCCGGTCTCTGCATCTTTTGCGGATTGCGCCGGCGAGAAGTGCCGGCGACAGCCTGGAATTGAGTCGCCGTCGGCCCGGGGCAAAGGGCGAGCACTCGCACTCCATATTCTTTACATTCGATCCATAACCCTTCGCTGAAACATAAGACAAATGCTTTGGTGGCGGCATAGACCGTCATGTAGGGGACGCCCTGAAAAGAGGCGGTTGAAGCGACCTGGATGATTGCGCCTGCCCGTCGCTCGATCATGGGTTGCAAATACAGATGCGAGAGCGCAACGAGCGCATTCACGTTGACCTGGATCATCTCCAACTGGCGCACCAATGGAAGATCTACAAAATCACCGACAGCGCCGAAGCCGGCGTTGTTGATGAGCAAGTCAACATCAATGCCTCTAGCCTCGGTTTCGCGAAAGATCTCATCGGGAGAAGTAGGCAGCGCAAGATCGGATTCAATCACATTGATATTAACGCTGTAACGCGCGCTCAAATCATTTGCGAGCGCATCGAGCCGATCGAGAGAGCGCGCTGTCAGAATCAGATTCGCGCCGTCAGATGCAAGCCGGCGAGCAAATGCTTCTCCGATTCCATACGACGCTCCGGTGACCAGAGCGTTCTTGCCTTTCCACTCGGACATAGGATTTCCTTCCGGCATAGCTTCAGATTTTGTGGGAAGATCACAACGATAAGTAATT
>JAKEHZ010000292.1 GCA_022614735.1 Acidobacteriota bacterium
AATTCTTAGCCCTTTTGCCTTTTTTGCTCTTTTTGCCTTTTTTGTATTCCAATTTCATTCCTGTAAAAGAGGCTAACTTTGTAAAAGTGTCCCGACATCAGTTGTTTCGCTTATTTCGCCTGTTTCGTATTCTCTCTTCATCTCTACGTCAAAGGATAAATCTCTCTCACCCGAACGCACCGTGAACAATGTCCGGAATTAAGCTCAAACAACGGCACTTCACCTTCCCGGCACAGCTCCAGGGCGTGCTCGCAACGCGGCGCGAAACGGCATCCTGGGGGTAGATTCAAAGGATTTGGCACGACCCCTTCAATTGTATGTAAGCGTTTCTTCTTCTCTCCCGCCGTTTCATCCATCTGTGGCACGGAGCGCAGCAATCCCTCGGTGTATGGATGCCGTGGACTCCTGAATAACTCATGCACCCGGGCGAGTTCGACGATCTTTCCAGCGTACATCACTGCGACGCGATCAGAGGTATCAGCCACGACTCCCAGGTCATGGGTAACAAGCAGAAGCGCCAGATTACGCTCCTCACGCAACTCTGTCAGCAGCTCAAGAATTTGCGCCTGAATCGTGACATCGAGCGCAGTCGTCGGCTCATCGGCAATCAACAATTTCGGATCACAAGCCAGCGCCATCGCTATCATCACGCGCTGACGCATTCCGCCTGACATCTCGTGAGGGTAGCTTTTCGCGCGCACTTCGGGCGCGGGAATTGCCACATCTCGCATTCCTTCAATCGCTTGATTCCATGCCTCGCGCCTTGAAACCCTGCGATGCAATCGGATCGCTTCGGCAATCTGGTCTCCGACCGTGTAAACCGGATTGAGCGAAGTCATCGGGTCCTGGAAGATCATTGCGATATCGTCGCCGCGAATCGCGCGCATCTCGTCTTCGCTGAGTTTAAGCAGATCGCGCCCTTCAAAAATAATCTGACCATTGACTATCCGACCGGGCGGAGAGACCAACCGCATAATCGAAAGGGCCGTGACCGATTTCCCGCACCCCGATTCGCCAACCAGGCTCAACGTTTCACCCTGGTTGAGCGTGAATGATATATCGTCAACCGAACGCACCTCGCCACGTCTCGTCGCGAAATATGTCTTGAGGTTGCGAATTTCGAGAAGGCTCATATCGGCGCATAAGAGTAACAGAGAGGGAAAACGGAACAAACGGAAATAACGGAACAAACGGAAGATTTTTTAACTTTCCGTTTGTTCCGTTATTTCCGTTTGTTCCGTTTTTCTCTTTGCCTTAACCCTTTAGCCGCTTCAGACCGAATAGTCCAACCAGTCCGATCATTCCCAGAAGGAGGTGCATCCAGACCTTCGACATCAAACCAATGATCGATCTTACGCTGGAGATTTCTGCCGTGGCCGCCGGCTTCCTCGGGCGCGGCGGCGGCTCATCGGTCACCGTGTAAAGCTGGCCGTCACGCAGATAGAGCCGTTGCATCTCCTGGAGATTGAACGGGCGCGAGCCGCGACGACTGAAGACGGCTATCTGGTTGCCGGACTCATCAACCGCGCGATCGCGGTCAATACCCTTGGAGATCGCCAGGGCTTCGCCCTCCAAATGGAATGTGGCAATAAGCTTCGGAGCCATAGCCCTGGGCGAGAATCCAAAGATGTTCGGGTTCTCTTCCGGCGACATCAATTGCACCACACGCAAGCCGTTCTTGCCATCAGCGACGTAGGCGAAGAGCGAATTGTTAGTCATTCCGACCTTTACATCGTGCGCGTCATTGATCTTGCCCTCAGCATTGATCGTCTGATCGATCTTCGGCTTTTCGGGCCTCTCGATGTCAACGATGACCAGACCATCCTTGCCTGCCGCAACATATGCATAGGTGCGCGCGAGGTAAAGGTTGTGAGCGTCGGCGAATGGAACCAGCGCTCCATCAACCAGCCGGGCTTTCTCCGGGAGGGTTACATCCACCACTTTCAGCCCCTCTTCATCCACCACAAAGGCGTAGCGGAATTGAATCGCGACAGCATGCGGTTTCTTGAACCCGCTGAGAATGGTTACCAGCTTCGGATCGAGAGGGTTATTAAGATTGACGATTGCCAATCCTCTCTCGCAGGTGATGTAGGCGTAGATTCCCGCGATCGTGATGTTCGATGCGCCGTTGAGCGCGCCGTCGGGATTGAAGGCCAGCGCGCGTTTGAGGAAGTTGTTGGCAGGATCGCCGTCGAGCAGTGTCACTACGCCCTTCTTGCGGTCACCGACCACAACCAGCCCCTCGATTTTATCGCTCACATAGAGGAAGGCATAGATCGGGTGAATGGGCTGTTTGTCATCGCGATATTCCGCCTCCTGGTTTTCGGGCCTCTTCTTGCGAAGCGGATCGATCGCCAGTGTCGAAGGTGATGCGACACCTGTCGCAAATTTCGTCTTGACGTAGAACCTCTGACCGAAGGGCGAAACCGGAGCCGTGGTAATGCGTTCCGAGAACCCCTTGTTGTCGATGTTAGCTATGTCATAGACGCGCAATCCGCCAGGACCGTTTGCAACATATGCATACTCACCGCGGACCTGAATAGCCAATGCCTCGCCGTTTGCGCTATGCTCAAATGCTTCCTTGAGATTATCGCCGCGCTGGGCGTGCTTGTTGAATTCCTCCGGATAAGCGAGCTTGTGCAAACTCGACCCGATGACGGCTTGCGGCTCGGTACGCTCAGTCACGACGACTGCGTGGATGCCGTGTTTGCCGGCCGCGACCCAGGCGAACCGGCCGATGAAGTTGACGAAGTTCGTCCCCTGCATGAGCAGCTGCGCCATAATCGCGTTGTTATCGTTGCTCTTCGAAATATGACAATCGGTGCAGACTTTGGTATCCGAAGTGCTGACTGTGTGCGGGACGAAGGTGCTGAATGCATGGCCGCTGTAGCCTTCAGACGAAATCGTCTGCTGTTGCGAATAGAGCCACTCGCGGTTCTGATTCTGCGAACCGACCAGGACCGCGCACGTCGAGCGTGCCGGCGCAATGCGACGGCCGGTCACTGTTCCATCCTTGCCGAGCATAAAGATGTCATCGCGTAAGGTCTGGAAGTTGTATTGCGTATAGTTACGCAGTTCATCCGATCCCTCGTTGTGAAGCATCGGCTTCTGTTTGTTCGCAACCATGGGTAGATGGCAGCCGAAACAACTGGTCGTCCATGAGGTATGGCAGCTGTAGCAGGTCATCTTGCTGTTGGCGTGCGCGAGCGCCGATTCGCTGGCGCTGTTGTCACCCCACATTTTACCGTCGCGCTGTATTGTCTTGGCATAGGCCGAAGCATCGTTGTAATCGCGCTTACCCTGCGTCACAGTGTCGACCGTCTGCACTACACGCCACCATTTACCCGGCTCGACCATCGAGTTCTGAATGATCTCGCCGTTCTTGAACTCGACCTCTTTACCGTCAGGCGCCTTCTTTTTGATGGGACGATCTGCGCTCGCGCGCTGGAACATCGGTATCAGGCGATCGCGCTCATCACGGACTCTCACCTTCGTCAGGTCCTTCGTGATTGAGACGACTTTGCCCTTGACCCGCGCTGTGCCTGCCGCCGGTCCCGAAGCCGTCAATGTCGCAGGCCTGTCAATCGTGCCGTGGCAATCAATACAATCAATCTGAACCGCGGCGCGCGGCTCGTTGTATAAATTGCCATTGCCGTGGACATCTGTGCCGACGTGGCAATCCGCGCAATGCATTCCATTCTTCTGATGAATATCTTCCAGATGAACAGCCTTCTTGAACTTCTCAGGATCGTCGGGTTTTATTTTGGCGCCTCGCGAGGTCAGCATATTGCCCTTGCGATCGGATTTATAAACGTTACGGAAGACCCAACCGTGGCCATGCAGATCACCGAACTGTACCCGGCTGGCTTTCGGGTTGATGTCATTCCAGATGTTGACGAGGAAGTTCCAGTCCTGCCCCCATTTGCCGCGCATGGCAGCGCCTTCGGGGTTGCGGAATTGAATCACATCCTTCTGCTCGTCGCTCAGGTCAGGCTGTTTTTCCGGATACATCAAATGGCCATCGGTCTCATTGTCCCACCAAATCATTCCATAGTAGCTCAGCAGCATGTTTCCGCCCGGGTGGATGTGGCAGGTCATGCACTGGCTGGACGGAACACCGTTAGTCATCTGGTGTTTGACCGGGTGGCCTTTCTCACCCTTGGGAATAGTCGGATCGGCAGTAAGCGATAGGCCTAAATTGCCGTATTTAGCGAATGGGCCCGAATGTTTCGGATCGCGGTCGTTCGCATAAACGACGTGACATGCCGTGCATCCCGATCCGCGGTAATCGCCCGGATGGTCGTTTGTTCCCGGGAATGAGAGCAGCGGATCGAGCAGGCGAGTCTTTTGTAAACCGAGAAATACCGGGTCAGTTCGCAATCGTGTGCCAAATCCTCGATCGCTCAATTTCACTTCAGGCTTGCCCGCTAAATCCAGAGAATTCGGACTCCCGATGTCCGATGGCAGTCCCTTTATTTCGCCGCCACGTTCGAAGACACGCAGGACATTGCCGGGCTGCATGACCTCCCACCGTGGCAGCGGCTCGAGGTAAGGCAAGACACCTTTCAGCAATGTCTCCTGTGGACTGGGCGCCGGATTGGTGTAGATCCCCTGGATTGAGCCATCTATTCCATAACTTTCGCCGAAGTGTGCATCCTTGAGCGGATACGCGCCGTTGTTGTAGAGCGCAGCGCCCCAGAGCATACCGCCGTGCGTCATCATGCTCTTCTTCATCCACATCACTTCGTTCGCGTGGCATTTTCCGCAAGCCAGATCAGCGGCGCGGAAATCGCCCGGATTGATGAAGCGAATATATTCCTCACTCTCCTTAAGCCATAGTGCGTTAAGGCGCTCCAGGTTCGCTGTCTTATCGGCAGTGAACAATTCCTTATTACGCGGTAGAACGTGAGCCTTGAACTTATCGACAGTCTCGACCGGGTTGCCGCCATGACAATCAGTGCAGCCGATATCGAGATCGTCGTCACCGTCAAAATGCATCGACTCCGTGCCTGTGTGACAGACGACGCAGCCCGCGCTACGCGGATTGACCCTGCCTCTCTTCTGGCCAAGCACTTGTTTCGGCTCTTGTTGGGGCTGCTGCTGAGCTTGATCTATCTTGTGACCGGCAGCGACAGAAGTCTTTGATGATATTGCTTCGGTCTTTCGATTTGCTGATATGACACTCACCACAAGGGTGAACACGAGGCAAAAGAGAAGAATGATTTTGATGCGTTTTATTCTGCTGACCTGGTTCATACTCTCCAACCTTCTAAAAATGGTCTGCGAAAATTTCTGGTGCTAACGGTGTTAGCACCAGGAATTTTCAATACACAAATCTCGCCGTCACAAACGCCGACCACAAAGTCGGCTGTCTCGCGCCGCATCCATTCGGCGTGCCGTCACAATTCGAGGTGAAGATGTCATTGAATCCTCTTCCACCCCTCAACGTCGAAGTGCCGCCGGTCAAGACGAAGTTTTCGTTTAATAAGGGGCGATAAATAAAACCGAGTCCAAGATCGTGTCCGATCTCGTGGCGGATGCCGCTCTGGAAGAGGACGAGCTCGAGCGGTTCGGTCCGATTGAAACGCAGGTAGTTATAGTTGATGAACGCCCGTAACTTCGGCGTCACATCCACGTCGATTCCTGCGTTGTAGAGCGTCAAACCGGGATTGACGAAATTCGCCTGCCCCTGAATCTTGCTGCTGCGCAAGGATGGGATCAGGCTCCGTGGTTCGACCAGCGCAACCCCGGTCTGCGTCAGGCGAATACCTTGAGAATTGAAGAAGCTGAATCTGCCGCCCGCGAAGTTGGGCGCGTCCAGAATCGCATCGAAGCCACGCGCTGTGCCGTCCGTCGGGTTGGAATCACCCGAGGTGTAGAAAGCCGCGACGCGATAACGAATATAGTCGAAATCAATCGAGAGTTCCGCTGCGGCCATCTGGGCGTTGATTTTCGTGCCGCGATTGGCAATCTGATTGAACGAATCGCGACCGATCGCCTGGTAGAAAGCATGCGTGATGTTCCATCGCCCGAAATGCCCGTCACCCGTCCAGCCTAGATATCCGCTCCGAACACGATGAGGCATGATCGTGCCTATCCCTGCAGGTCGCACGAGGAAGCCATTATTATCAAGCTTGAAACTCGGCTTATCGTCGCTGTAGTGAAGACTGAACTGTGACGTGTACCCCAGAACAAAAGTGTCCTGACGGAAGAGGTTTGCAATAAAGACCTTTTGATTGCGAAAATCGGTATCGTTGAACTGGAGGGCGTTGAGCTGGGTGTTAGTATCTTTCTCCAGCATCTCGAAGAAGGCCAGGTTGTACTGGTAGCGATTCGACTTGATATTGCCGAACAACCGCGCGCCGAGGTTCGAATCACTGAAGATGAAGCCGCGAAAGTCGCTCGTGAATTGCTGGACGCCTACTCGAATCGAAGTCGTATCATACTCCGGCGAGCGCCCGCCCTTGCTTCCCTTGCCGCGCAGGAACGGAAATATCTTGGATGTATCACCAAGACGATACTCAAAGAACACCTCTTCAACCGCAACGAAGTTCTTTTGTCTTGCATTCCTTTCGCGCACATCGATATTGACGGCTCCGTTTTCGCGCGTATTGAGGAAATTGAAGTTGCCGATGCCGGTGACCTTGAAGCGCCAATCTACAGGTTTGAACGAAGCGTCGCCTTTAAAGAGATCGAATGAGACGGACATAATCCCGCTGATCGCATCCTGTCGCCCTCGCCCGAAGAATTCGAAACCGCCGGGATTGAATGAACTGATATCCTGCGGCACTGGTTGCCGGCGGATATCGACATTACCCTCGATGACCAGCCCGAGATTCATAAAGATCTCGTTGCCGATGAGCGGATAATCACCCTTGAGCACGTTCTGGCGATATGGATTGATGAGATTGCCCTTGGTAAAACGCGGGTCTTCAGGGACGCCGACACGCCACCGATCTTGAACTATCATAAAGTCAGCGTCTTCGGGCATTGGCTTGCGTTTATCTCTTGACGGCCCGGCAGCGCCGAGGGGTTTATCTTCAGGCATTTTCAGTTTCGGCTTAGCGGCCAGCTCCGGCACTGTTGGCAGCGGCACCTGTCGTGAAGGTGTCGGCGCCGGCTTTTTCACTGATTGTTGCGTCAGCTTTTGTGGTAATTGTCGCGACAAATGCTGCGCCATCTTTTCCGCCAACTGGTCCGGCAACTGGGTTGTGTCGCCTGTTTTCTGCTGTGCGCTTCCATTCGCCGCGCAGAGCATTAAACAAAGAATTGTTGAAAAACCGAAAATTCGCACTTCTCTGCCTCCAAAATTTGGGCCAGATAATCTTTAGACAATCGATGGCCTTCAAAAGGGACCTTTATTAATGGCCTCACATTGGGGCCTCAGCTAGGGGAAAGTTGGCGACAGATAACGATGTGAGCAAAGGCAACTACTCCGGGGCACTCATCAATAGAATGAGTTCGGCTTGTCAAACCACAATCATGAATCACTAGTGATCTGTAATGATCAGCCCAGTATCTTGTTTGATGTGGCGTGACATTCAAGATACTGGTTTGATATCACAGCTACCGAAACGAAGTCAATGACTGTTTTTACTAAAGTTATTGATTAGAGAGGTTTACTCATTTTTCACTTGCAGCAAGCCGTTACAACGGGCTATAGTTTCCGCCGTTCTCCTTATTGAAGCCAATTGATTCCCTATCGCCCCGTGGTTCAACAGTACTTCCGGAACAACTCAGAGGTACCCAGAGGTATTAAGATGCGTCCAATTCCCAGGCTGATTAACCGCATTACTATTGTTGTATTCGCAGTAATATTCCTTCTCAGTGTGCTCGTCGCTCCTCGACTCATTGATCGTGCCGGCGCGACTAATATTATAGTGAGCCGAATGCCGGCGATTAACGCTGGTGTCGTGAGTGTCAATGCTGCGAGCTATACCAGCCCGCTCTCGCCTGGTTTAATTGCCGCAGCCTTCGGTACTAACCTCGCAACCCGAGTTGATAGCGCACAATCTCTCCCTCTTCCGACTGATCTGTCGGGCACGACTATTCGCTTGATCGATAGTAGAAATGTCGAACATCGCGCGTCCCTTTTCTTCGTTTCACCCGGACAGATCAATTTTCTCATTCCCGATCAGGTCGCGATCGGCAATACGCAGACGATTGTCACAAACGGTAATGGCGTGGTCTCGAGCGGTGATATGCAGATCGTCAATTCTTCACCGGCAATCTTTACGACCACCTTCGACGGAAGAGGGATCCCGGTCGCACTGACGACTTACGATGGAGTATTTTTTGAGCCTGTTACCAATCCGGATGGCACAGCAAGGCTGGTCAGCCCGGGCGCGATGTGGAAGCCAAATTATTTGACACTCTTCGCCACAGGCGCACGCTACGCCACCGATATGCGCGTGCGAATCGGCAATGTCGATGTCACTCCGCTCTATTCAGGGCCCCAAGGCACATTTGCCGGACTGGATCAGATCAATGTGCCGATCCCGCCCCAACTGCCCGGCGGTATGACCGACATAATGTTGATGGCCGATGGACGAGTGAGCAACACCGTGCAATTTCTCATCCAGGGCCAGACCCAAACTTCGCCGAACACGCTCAGCGCCACTGACGTGCAAACTGTCATTGCGCAGGCGGTAGCGAAGGCACAGCAGCTGGGATTCAGGATAACGGTTGGCGTGACGGACAAGGAGGGCAATGTACTGGGCGTTTTCCGGATGACGGGCGCTCCGGCGACGACCCGCATCGGCGCATTCGATCTGCAGACCGGCGCGAAATTGAGACCTGCCGATCCCGACGGGTTGCAGGACATAGACGTGCCCGCGAGTTTCGCTGTGATTTCAAAGGCAGGTGCCGCCTCATTCTTCAGCACGCAGGGCAGCGCCATCTCCAGTCGCACGGCAAGCTTCATCGTCCAGGATCACTTCCCACCGGGGGTTCCGAACCGCATGGGCGGGCCGCTCTTCGGGGTGCAGTTTTCACAACTGCCGTGCTCGGACGTCAAAATTCCCAATCTGCCACTGGGTCTTTCAGGAGACCCGGGCGGCGTGCCTCTCTACAAGAATGGTACAGCAGTAGGGGGAGTCGGCATCGAATTCGACGGGTTCTACTCAGTTGATTTTAATACACAGGATCTGGATCAATCGCCCGAAGAGATTATCGCAATAGCGGCGACGCTCGGCTTCGACACGGCAGCCTTCCTTCGCATCGATAATGTTACGGTTGACGGTTTTCGGCTGCCGTTCGTCAATGTACAGCAGACAGGGATACCCGGGCCGCCATTCGCAAGCTTGCCTGGGACTGTCGATCCGATGTTCCCGATTCGCGCCACGCCTCCATCCAGGTTTACTCCTCTCACGCTCGGCGGCGTAGTGGGCCGGGTTGATGCTCGCTTCTTCCCGTTCAGGGACAGCACGGTGCCTGGCGCCAATCAACTGACGGCAGACGATGTCAACCGAATCCTCATCCAGGCCGCGCAGGGAGCCAACCGGACGCGCGCTGCAATCCGCGTCTCGGGTGCCGTTCCGGCCGAAGTCAACATCTCGGTCGTCGACACGAACGGCGTCGTGCTCGGATTATTCAGCACAAGGGACGCGCCGATGTTCGGCTTCGATGTCTGCGTGCAAAAAGCGCGCACCGCGGCATTTTTCAGCAGTCCGACTGCAGGAGCGCAGTTGCGTGCTGCGGAGAGTGGCAAGTTCGCAAAGTTCGTTGATGCATCGGTGGCGGACGGCGTCAGACTTGACGGCTCGATTGTCTTCAGTTCACGCGGGATGGGATTTCTGGCTCGCCCGTACTTCCCCGACGGGATCGACTTTTCGCAGAACGGCCCGTTCTCGAAACCGATCAATCTTTTCAGCCCTTTCAACGACGGTCTGCAGATTGCTCTCGATAGAACGGCTTTGTTTAATGCCCTGAGCGGCATCCCAGGGCCGTGCACGGCGATCCCGAGCCTGCCGAACGGCATTCAGATCTTCGCAGGCAGTGCCGCCTTGTTCAAAAACGGCCAGCTGGTTGGCGCGGTTGGTGTCAGTGGCGATGGTATTGATCAGGATGATATAGTCGCCGCGACCGGGAGCGTTGGTTTTGAAGCTCCGACCAACCTCACGTGTGACAACTTCTTCGTGCGCGGAGTGCGATTGCCATATGTCAAATTCCCGAGACATCCCTATCTCCCATGAGAGGAAATTTGAGATTTGAGATTTGAGATCTACTGATACTAACGGAATTGTGATTATGGTATGGAAAGGGGAAAATGAGACCTTCGCCTGTTTCGAATCAGCACATCTCAAATCTCAAATCTCAAATTTGAGATTTGGCTACTTTTTGGACATTCACCCATAATGATAAATGCCTCAACGATGACCAAAAGAATCCTCGTCATTCTTTTTCTCACGCTCGCCGGCGCCCTCTGGCATGGCGTCGAACTGCTTAATAGAGCCACTGCGCAGAAGAAGCGCATCGATTACTCCAGGTTCAAACACTCATCTCATGACGTAAATGTCAGGAGTCTCCTCATCAAAAATCTACGTAAAGATCTCAGCTGCGCCTACTGCCACGGCTATGCAGCCAAGGACAAGCTCGGCAAAGATCAACACGACATCGATATCGCGGGTTACCCGAGTCACAAGAACGGCATGGCAAGCGAAAAGACGCATTCGGCTTGCACTGAATGTCACGCATTCACCGGGTCACAATTTCAGCGCGATATGTGTACGATTTGCCATGAGAAGACCACATTCGATGAGCGGCAGATGAAGACCAACCTCCGTCGTTTCCCCAATCCCGATGGAGGGGGCGTCTCACAGTTTTACGATTACTACTCGCACGGCGAGCACGTGGATTATTACGATAAATTCATTCTGTCAACCCCAGTAAAAGATCAGCTCAAGTTCTACGATTCGAAGAAAGATGCGAAAGAGAATAAAGGTCTGGACAAAAACAAGTTTGAGTGCGCCGCCTGTCACGTGATGAATCAATCGCAAACCACCGTGGCAAAGGTCGACTTCAAGCCTGGCGTGAAGATGAGCTTCCCCGCTCATCCCGAATGCTTCAGCTGTCACTTCGATCCGAAGATCGTTCCGCCACCGAAGAAAGATAAACCCGACCCGAAAAACACTTTCGCAACCAACTGTATAGGTTGTCATCAGGATACCGGCAAACCGTTGAAGGACGGGCGTCCGGTGAAAGGCTCGGAATTGATCGTGCTCTGGTTTGCTCGCCAGATTATCAATAACGAAAAGAACCCGGTTAAACCGGGCGTGAAATCACCGTTGCCTTACAATCACAAAACGCACGATAGAGATGTCATCACGGGCGAGCCGAAATTCAAGAATGTGGAGAATTATTGCCTGGTTTGTCATGTGACGGGCAAAACAGCGAACACGTTCTCAGATTTTTATCTCGAAGACCGCAAGACAAAAGAGAAACAGCCATCTGCTCAAAATTGCGTCGAATGTCACAGGAAAGAGATGGAGAAGAAGATCGAAGGAGCTCTGACTATTGAGACCGCGAAGTGCAACTATTGCCACTCGCTGCAAACTATCAGAGAGTATAAGGCTAAAGGTGTGCAGCTTCCGCCGCCTAATCATTTCTTTAAGAAATCCCCGGCCACACCGACGCCGACCCCAGACACGCTGGCGCTGGCAAAGAAGCCTGAACCTGAGCCGACACCGTCTGTACCGACACCCGCTCCGAAATCGACACCGACACCAACTCCAACGCCAACTTCAACTGTGGAGACGACACCGGACCCGGTTCCACCTAAACCCACTCCGGCGCCGACTCCAACTCCAACGCCAACTCCGAAGGTTGAGGCAACGCCGACCGCGCCTCCGCCTACATCGACACCCACGCCGACTCCGGAGCCTCCTAAACCAACACCGGCTCCGACACCGGCGGCGGCATCTACTGCAAAGCCCGTGGCCTCCTCCACAGGCGGGAAAGCGCAGATGATGCCGAAGATGCCTCGGCTGGGCGATAAGAAGGACAGCCCTCATTGGGGGCTCAGCGACAAATGGGGCGTGGTCGAGAATTTCGATCACGAGACGCATATCACGCCCAAGTATTCAAAACGTTGCGAGGATTGCCATCACACCAATAAGGATGCGCGCGCGGAAATGGCGATAGGCTTGGTTCCGCTCTGTGTCAGTTGTCACAAGGAGAAAGGCCATCCGGAAAATCCCAAGAATAAGGCGAAAGATGAGATCGATGTTGAGCTGGCCTACCACGGTAACCCGGACAACCAGAGCAACAATGCCGGCTGCATCGAATGTCACAAACGTTACTACGACACCAATCCGGATGCCGAGCGCAAAGCGCCGACCGCTAAGTGTGCCGGTTGTCACGCTGAAATAGCGCGGCTAGAAATATGGCGAAAGCCGGCCTCGGCCGATCGAGGGTACCTTGTGCAGTTGTTCTTGAAGATTTTGGAATCGAAAGATGATGGGAACACCAGGATTGCGGCGCGCCGCATTGAACCACGCGGTATACGGGGAAAGACAGAGAGATGATATTGAGCGAAATGTGGATCGGCAGAATAAAAATCGTCCTCGTGCTCGGTTCGGTGATTTTATTCTCTGTTTTGTTGAACCCTTTTTCAGCGCAAGGTCAACAGACTCCAACCGGCCAACAGCCAAAACAACCGATTAACTACGAAAAATTCACCCATAAATCGCACCTCGGGACGATCAATGTGCCTGGAACAAATCACTATCGCCCATTGAATTGCAATAATTGCCACGAACGCCCGAGCAGCACGGACCTCATCAAGGGAATCGTCCAGACGACTGATCGCAACAAGCAATTTATCCTGAAGTTCCCCGGCCACAAGGCTTGTGTCGAATGTCACGTTACCCAGTTCACCGCACTTCCTCAACAGACATGTTCGATTTGTCACCAGACAAAACAGGGGCAAAACAGCGGATTGCCGGCGCGCCCGCCCCAACGCGATTTCCCACAACGGTTTGACTTCAACATCTTCTTCGATGCAAAACAGCACGAGTTGCACGTCACTTACAATCTGCCCAACTCGGGCCAAAAGCTCGACTGCAACTTCTGCCACAAACAAGACGCGAGGCCGGCCATCCTTACTATCCCATCGCATCCCGAATGCTACGTCTGCCACTCTCCTGCAAGCGGTCAACCGAAAGCCAGTCAAAAAACCGATTGCAAGAACTGCCACACTGAAACTGTGACGAATGTTCAGGTATTCTCGACCAAATATATCAGCCGCGCTTACGGGGCGCAGTTCACACACAAAGAGCACGTCAATTTCATGAATGGCAAATGTGATATGTGTCACACCATCTCTGGCGGATATAACCAACCGACTCCTACTTCAGTCAGAATAAAACAGCATCTCAATCCCGGAGAACGGAGCGGGCGCGGATGTTTTAGTTGTCACGATGGCGGAGTGCATTACGGACGCAAGGTCTTCAGCGGCGAGCCGGGGACCGAAGGCGGAGGCTCCTGCAAAAAATGCCACCTCCGCGCGGACTTCAAGATCATTCCCTCTTCAGGCTAAAGACAGTTTTCAGTTTTCAGTTTTCAGTTTTCAGCCATATCTTTTAGTGGGTGAGTTTCATACATGCGCCGCATCGTCGAATTACAGGAGAACGCGAAACACGCGAAATTGGGCGAAACACCTGATGTCGGGACACTTTTACAAAATCAGACTCTTTTACGGGAATGAAATTGGAATACAAAAAAGGCAAAAAGAGCAAAAAAGGCAAAAATTCTTGGCTCTTTTGCCCTTTTTGCTCTTTTTGCCTTTTTTGTGTTCCATCTTGCCTTACGATCTGAAATCTAGCTTTGAAAATGTGTCCCGACATCAGGCGAAACACGCGAAATCGCTTAGGAATATTTCGCGTGTTTCGCGTTCTCCTGTAATTCGACGATGCGGCGCATGTATGAAACTCACCCACTAAGAGATATCGCTGAAAACTGAAAACTGAAAACTGAAAACTGTTACTTGATGGCTAGTCGTTTGACGGCCTCGACCAGATCCGAAACCTCAAAGGGTTTCTCGATGAAAGCGTCGCAGTCATCCTTGACCAGGCGCGATTTTTCGCTGTTGTTCTGGCCTGAGACGGCGAGAACTTTGATGTGGGAGAGGTCCGGATTTGACTTGAGACGGCGTGTGGCTTCAACGCCGTCCATGACAGGCATATCAAGATCCATCACGATAACGTCGGGGTGCTCAGTCTCGGCGAGCTTCAACGCCTCCAGGCCATTCGCTGCCTGTGAAACATTGTAGTCATCCTCGAGCGCGTAGGTGAGCATACGGCGCACGGGTTCGAGATCATCTACAATCATTACTTTCGTCACTTGACACCTCGACTATCAAGCTAGCTTGCTACTGATGTGACGGCGACCAGGCTGTGGGGTAGTCTTCGTTCAGCCAGTACTGTCAAATTAAAAATTGGAATTTTCGCGTATCTTCCCGCGCTAATGGCAGCAGTCTATCCCGAGATGGAACTCCAATTCGGCAAAATTAAACCGCTGTGCGCTGGAGACACGCTGACGAGGGTCGGTCAACCTTTTTGAGCATCAGAACCGCGTTTATCTGGGGCAATCGGTTATCATACGCGTTCCTGCTGTTGTGTGTGTGTAAACGGCAGGGCTACCGTAAGAGTATTTTACGGGCGTGATTATAACCATTTCTTAAGAAAAGTATAGGGCTACAGTTCGCAGTTCGCAGTTCAAAAATCGCAGTTTACAATCGTCCGTTCGATGGACCATCATCGGTAAACTGCGATTTGTGAACTGCGAACTGCGAACTGCGAACTGCGAACTGCGAACCGATTCTCGTCGCCATTCTGAGACGTGAGAACATCACTCCGGCAACGATCAATGCTGCTCCAATGCCGCGCCCCAATCCAAGCTTCTCGCCAAACGCCAGATAGGCAAAGACAGCTGCCGTCACCGGCTCGAGCGCATAAAGAATCGCCGCATGTGTTGAAGAGATTCGACTTTGCGCCCAGGTTTGTACCAACGCTGCCACCACAGTCACCATCACGGCCATATAACCGATCTGCAGGGCGAAACGCCAGTCCAGTGGGTTAGGACGCGTTTCCATGCCCAACCATCTCAAGATCAAGTTGATTGCTATTGCCATCAGTGCGACGGTGATCACCTGAACTGCAGCCAGCCTCCGCACGTCGCTCTGACTGCCGAACTCGCTGGTCGCGGCTATATGTGAAGCCCAGGCGACGGCAGCCAGTAAGATTAAGAAATCACCCCAATTCACCTGCTCACCACCACGCGGGAAGCTGAGCAGGACAAATCCCAGGATTGCTATCGCAAGTCCTGTCAGGTGATCCCGCGTCGGACGCGATCGAAATAAGACATAGGCCAACAAAGGTGTAAAAACCAGATAGAGACCTGTGATAAATCCGGCCTTTGATGCCTGAGTGAAGACCAGTCCTGTCACATAAAAAGCTATTCCAGCGAAACTGCATAACCCGAGCAAGATGCCCTGGGTGATTTCTCTTCTGCTGCTCTGTCGCAAATGGCGTGCAAAGATCAAGACAAAGCAGATGGCCGCAATCCCGAAGCGCACGCTTGTATAAAATGCCGGGGAATGTGTCGCGAGAATCTCTTTCGTGATGACGTGAGATGTTCCCCACATCAATGCCAGTGCAATGAGCGCGGCATCCGATCGCCAGGAATCGACAGTTCGGTTGGATTGAGATTTGTTCATCGTCCTCGATTAGGGGCGCTGAAGAACACTCTGAGGGGTCTGAACTTCATACGATAGCCGAGTAGAATCTTCACTGCAAGCCGGTTCCATCACTTTTTTCGATAACGGCAGGCTTGCCATCGCTCTTGAAATATGGTCTCACCTGGATTGGCATTCCGGTCGCGAATAATGCCGATTCGAGAAATTGTCTCACCGACACAATCGCCTGCTCCTGAGCTGTTTTGATAATCTCCGGTGTTTTTCCCATCTCTTCCAGCGCCGGACGTACCATCTTTTCAGTTTCCTCTTCCAGGACATTACCAATCATTGATTCCGAGCGAAGCAGACCCAGGTTTCGAATCGTTTCAGCCTTGGCCAGATCGGGATCAATCGAATGTATTCTAACCTCAGGCAGCGGGACATAGAGTATTCGCGCTCGCTCGTCGTATTCCAACTCCTTGCGATCGATCTCTGCCACGTTGACCGCATAGCTAATGGTTGCCGGGACTATACGGATGACTTCGGCACTGCCGTACCACTGAGTATCGCGTTTACGCACCACAGCCTGTACATATGCTCGCGTTGTGACCAGGCTGCTATCGCGCTCAATTCTGAGCAGCGCCGTTCGCGCCGCCTGCAGAACATCGGCTTTTGGCAGGATAAACTGATAGATCCTCTTTGTCGCAAACAGACTGAGAGCAACCAGGGCGAAGCAAAGACTGATCACAAAGATCCATTTCCAGAAGCTGTTATTCATTCTCTTCCCCCGTTTGTCCCAACTCAAGGACAAAAGGATTGCTGTTCTGCCATCCCGTTCGCCCCGTTCGTCGATAATGCTCGAGTCGCCTGATCGTGATCTCACAGTAGAGCGGGTCGATATCCATCGTCAGACATCTCCGCCCCTTCATCTCAGCCGCAAGCAAGGTCGTGCCCGAATGTGAAAAGAAATCTAGCACAGTGTCGCCGGCCGATGAACTGGCTTCGATAATACGCGCGATTGCTTTTAGCGGTTTCTGAGCATAACAGCCGTTGACGTTCTCTTCCATTCGATAGAAGACCTGCTGCACATCAATCCAGACGTTGCCCGCGCGAATAGTCTCCGCCCGCCCGCGCTCGGTATTTTCTGTCAGACGGCCATTGAGAGCTTTGTAATACCCCTTCACCGCTTTCGGAATTCCCGTGTACTGCGGCACGAATTTCGGCTTGCCTTTGGCATAGTAAAGCAACTCCTGCCGCACGCTCATCCAGTTCTTCTGCGTGCCATAGCCGCGCTGGTTGCGCAATGTGATAAAGCTGCGCGAAGTGAAATTCGTATCCCGCATCATCAACATCAACTCGGGCAAAGGCGCAAAGCCATTTTTCTGATCTGCCCCGATCCACAGGTAAAGACCGCTATCGCCAGCCAAAACTGCGGCCGTGTTATCCACTACCTTCCTGCACCAGGCAATAAACTCATCGATATTTTTTTGATCGAACGCGATAAAGTTATATGGCAGATCGTGGACTGCGACCGAAGCGCGATCTTCTCCACACAATCTCAGCACATCTTCACTCGATGCGGCGTCAAGGCAGCCGACGCGATGACCATCCCGGCCCTCACACCAGATCTCGCCGGGTCCGATGCGACAGAGTGCCAGCAGTTTTTCGCGTAGTCTGGGGTCGCGATCGAGTCGCGCAAGTGGGTGTTTGTCCATTTTCAGTTTTCAGTTTTCAGTTTTCAGCGATATCTCGCCCCAACTGAAAACTGAAAACTGAAAACTGAAAACTGTTGGGGTTTGACTTTACACGGCAAACAAAGCTTAATAGCCCATCACTCTCCGCTCAAAATCATCGCTCAAGCTCACTCGAAGGAGATATATGGATTATAACTTCGAACTCCTTAAACGATATAGCCGTGTCTTGATGGGCAGTATCACACCACCGGTCATTCTCAATATCTTGATTACGTCAGTTTGTGACATGCGCTGCACGCACTGTTTCTTCACGGAAGAACTCGATGACAAGGCACGCAAAAAATTCCAGATGACCACCGAACAACTCACGCGCATCAGCGAAACATTGGGCGGTAAGCTGCCGATTCTGATTATCGCAGGCGGCGAGCCATTCACACGCAAAGATCTACCCGAAATCGTCCGGGCATTTTATGAAAATAACCAGCTCGAATCGGTCTACCTCATGTCGAACGGCGGCATCCAGCAGCGCATCATTCCCGATGTCACACGCATCCTCGAAGAATGTCCGAAACTTAACGTCACTGTCGCGCTGGGCATCGACGGTCTGAAAGAAGAGCACGAAAAGATTCGCCGCAAGCCCGGCAGCTGGGAACGTTGCATCGCCACAGCTCGAATGTTACAGCAAATTCAGGGCGAGACCCCGCGTCTCGACGTGCAGACCTGTACCTGTTTTATGAACTCGAACCAGGATCGCATCTTTGAATGGTACGACTTCCTGCGTTACGAGCTCAAACCGGACAAGATCAACGTCAACTACATTCGCCCGCCGTCAGCCGAGCGAAAAGAGCTGGAGATAGACATCAGCCGATACCGCAGACTATCAGCGATGATCGATGAAGATTCACGGGGCGGCGTGATCAAGAATCATTACAAGGGCAAAGGCGGATATTTCAAAGCCGCCGTTGACATCTACATGCACGAAATGATCGCGCGCACCGAGCTTGAGCAGAAAGCACAGCTGCGTTGCTTCGCAGGCACGACCGGAGGGGTGATCTACGATGAGGGCACTGTCTCGAGCTGCGAGAACCTCGACCCAATCGGAAACCTGCGCGATTACGACTGGGACTTCCACGCGCTGTGGAATTCGCCGGAACTGAACGCGCGCCGCCGGCAGATTAAGCAGGGCTGCTTTTGCACACACGAGTCGAACTGTTATTATCCCTCGCTTCCGTTCAACCCGAAACATCTGATTCAAATCAAGAAATTGGAGCGCCAATTGATTAAGTCCCACGCGGCCGAAGCTTAATCGGGTTTAGTGCCGGGGATTGCTTAAAGTCTTTTGTTTTTCCCGCGGCTATGCCGCATTCAGAGACTTTCCGCACATCTGGCGGCATAGCCGCAAACTAAGAAAATTTCTGCCTCTCTGGCGGTGTAGCTTCAAATAAGAGTTGAATTGAGACGAAAATATCCGGATGGCTGACGAAAACTCGAAAAAATTCCTAATCATCACCTCTGAGACCGGCGGCGGACATGCAAGTGCCGCTGCGGCGATTGCTGACGGTCTCAAGCGATTCGCCGCTCCCGATTGTCTGGTCAATATAGTCCGCGCGCTCGAAGAGACACATCTGCTGACCAAGAAGCTGGCGGAATCTTACAATTATCTGCTGCGCCATCATCAGCATTTGATGAAGTACTACTACTGGGCGATTGAGCGGTTTCGCCCATATGAATCGAACCTACTCTATCAGTTGACCTCGCGTTACGCGAAGCAGTTGTTTGTAAAGTATTGCCCACAGGTAGTTGTCTCGGTCCATCCGATGACGCAGCATTACCTGGGGCAGATGCTGCGGGATCTTGGATTGCTCGATCGGATTCCTCTCGTTACAGTAGTCACTGATCCGTGTTATGGCTTCTGGCGGGGCTGGGCTTGCGATGATGTCAGCTTGTATCTGGTTGCGACTGATGAAGCCAGGCAGCAATTGATCGATTACGGCGTGCCGGTCGAGAAGATCAAAATCTGCGGCATCCCAATTCATCCGAAGTTTCAGTTCCAAAATGTAGAAGACAAATGCGCCGCGCGCATGGATCTCGGGCTTGATCCGGAAAAATTCACAGTCTTTATCAACGCTGGTTGGATTGGCGGCGGTAATATCCCACACATCTTCGAGCAGATGATCGAGCGGGGCGAGCAGATCAAAGATACCCAGGCGATCTTTCTCGCCGGACGCAATGAAGGGTTGCGCGAGCGCATCGGTGCAATGGCCAGACGTGCAGCGTTCCCGACCAAAGTCCTCGGCTATTCGAACGCCATGGAGAAATTGATGAATGCTGCTGATGTCATGGTCTCGAAGCTTGGCGGTTTGACGACTTTTGAAGCGCTTGCTTCGCGCCTGCCGATCATTGCCGACACGACCACGAGGCCAATGCCGCAGGAATCTCAAACGGCCAATCTGATCTTGCGCCACCAAGCAGGCGTACTGCTCGCTCGCGCGAGCGACGTTGTGCCGACAATCCGCCGGTTGCTGCATGATCCGGCGGAACACAACGCGATGAGGCTTGCAGCTTCGCGCATCGCTATCCCGGATGCAACGCAGCGGATTGTTGATGAATTGATGAGAAAGCTTGACGAGCGTATCGTAAGACGAACCCGGGAGATCGAATCGAACGAGTGTCAGGTTGCCGGTTAGACATTTATGTTACTACTTGAAGGAAAGAAAGCTATTATCACAGGTGGATCGCGCGGGATCGGTCGTGCGTTATGTGAAGTCTTTGCGCGCGAGGGCGCAGACATTGCATTCAATTATAATGTCAGCGATGAACGCGCCGCTGCGACGATAGAGAAGATCGAGTCTTACGGGCGACGCGCTCTGTCATTCAAGGTTTCAGTCACCGACCGCATTGGCATCATCAAGATGGTGAGAAAGATCCACGAAGAGTTTGAGCACATCGATATCCTGGTCAATAACGCGGCAATCAATCGTAGCGATAACTTTGCGACCACCACTGAGCGCGCCTGGGACGAGGTGATCGACACCAATGTCAATGGCGTTTTCAATGTGACCAAACCGGTCTACAAATATATGCTGCGCCAACGTTCCGGCAACATCCTCAATTTGAGCAGTATCGGCGCAATGCGCGCCTTGCCGACGGCGGTCCATTACGCGACTTCCAAAGCGGCTGTCATCGGTTTCACCAAATGCCTCTCGCGTGAAGCGTCCGCATTCGGAATTACAGTTAATGCCATCGCTGCCGGAATCTTCGACACGGATCTCTCGGATGCGCTCCCCGATCGTTGGCTGGAGATGCATAAATTCTGGTGTTCAAAGGGACGCCGCGGGCATCCGGAAGAACTCGCCGAGTTCGCAGCTTTCATGGTCTCTGATAAAAACAGCTACATGAATGGCGAGATTGTGACACTTGACGGTGGCAGCATAACGTAGCATTCTACCTCTTCTTCAGTATCATCAGTTCCTCGAGCGGGTTTTCAGGGGATCAGCCAATGCCCACTACTGAACACGTTTGCAAAAACTGTGGGCGAAAGATCGACGTCAACTATAAAGAACGAGGTGGCGTAGCGGAGACCCGCTGTCTCTGTGGTCATACGATCAGAGTTAATACCGACAGTGAAGGCAATGCAATCGGAGTCGATGAGATCAAGCCGGAAAAACCTCTTGACTTTTTCGGAAACATCGGAAGACTGACCTTTTATCTCCTCATTTTTTTACTAATATGGCGATACCTACCTCCAGATATGCAGGAGTTTCTGAGAAGTCTTCTAACAGAAATATTGATAGGTGTAAGGGAGCTGTTGCAGAGGTTTTTGAGACTTATAAACCCAAGATGAAAAACAGTTTTCAGTTTTCAGTTTTCAGTTTTCAGTGATGTCTCGCCCCAGCTGAAAACTGAAAACTGAAAACTGAAAACTGCGTATGGATTTACCCGCCAAACTGATCAACCTTTTCACCAGCTACGGCTACATCATAGTCTTCTTCGGCGTGATGCTTGAAAATGCCGGCATCCCGATACCAGGCGAAACGATTCTGCTTGCTGCAGGCTTCTTCGCTTCGCAGGGGCATTTCTCGGTGCTGCTGGTGATCCTCTCCGCCACGACCGGTGCGATCCTCGGTGACAATCTCAGTTATTTGGCCGGCCGGCGCCTGGGACGCCCTTTCATCGAACGTTATGGACATTTAGTCTGGTTAACACCCGTGAGAATCGAGGCGGGTGAGCGGTTCTTCGAAAGACATGGCAACAAGACGATCTTGTTTGCGCGTTTTATTTCCGGGCTGCGGATCTTCGCGGCTTTCTTCGCCGGGATGTCGCAGATGCGCCGGCGCACTTTTCTCGTATACAACTCCGCCGGCGCCCTGCTCTGGGCAACAACGATTTCGCTCATCGGCTATTTCTTCGGTAACAGTTGGGAGCTGATTGAAAAGTTGGTGGGTCGCGCGGGACTGTTCATCACAGGAATCATCGTGGTGTGGGCTGCGGTAGCGCTGTTAGGACACTGGAGGCGACAGGTCGAAGCCGGAGCAGATCGCGCGCGGCCGCAAATGCTTGAATTGCATGAGATTTCAATCGTTCTCTTCAATCTGGCCCTGGTGGCGCTCTTTGTGCGGTTGAGCTACGCAATTGCTCATAATCGCGATCCCCGGTTTGACGAACGAGTGATGCTTTTGATTCACGAGCATTCAACGCCCTGGCTCGATGTCACAATGCGCGTGATCACGCACGGCGGTGATCCCCTTATACTCATTATTGTCTCGGCCGCTCTCGCCTGGTTTTTCTTCAAACGATACCAACGACGTCGCGAAGGGTTAACGCTGCTGCTGGCCCTGGCTCTCGGTTATGCGCTCAACAATTCCTTCAAATACGCTTTTCAGCGCGAGCGGCCTGATTTCTGGGAGATGATTGCGCGCCTGCACAGCTACAGTTTTCCCAGCGGACACGCGATGGTCTCAATGGCGGTCTATGGCAGCGCTGCTTACCTGCTGGAAGCGGCGTTTCCACGTTATCGCTGGAGCTTCCGCATTTTCGCACCCGCGCTGGTCTTGCTGATTGGCGCCAGCCGCGTTTATCTGGGTGTGCACTGGCCGTCAGATGTGCTGGCAGGCTATGCCGCAGGACTGGTCATTGTTTTCGCGGCCGCCTACTGGCATTCGCGCGGGAGAACTTCATTCGAGCCATCTCACTCCGAGCCTAGATAGATATACCTCAGCACAAACAACACAGCCAGGACGTAAACCAGCGGGCTGGCTTCACGCCAACGCCCTGTCATAACTTTGAGCAGCGGATAAAAAATAAACCCGAGAGCGAGGCCATTTGCGATAGAGAAGGTGAGCGGCATAGCGAGAATTGTCAGAAACGCCGGGATCGCTTCGGTAATATCGCCCCATTCGATATCGGTCACTGCGTTGATCATCAGAGCGCCGACGATAATCAATGCCGGGGCTGTGGCGATAAGCGGAATCGCTCCGGCAACCGGAGAGAAAAACGCTGTCAGTATAAACAAAATTGCGACGGTGACCGCCGTCAAACCTGTTCTCCCACCTTCGCTGATGCCTGTTGAGCTTTCGATATATGTTACAACCGTTGAAGTGCCGAAGATCGAGCCGGCGATCGTCGCGATCGCATCAGCAAAGAGCGCCCGATTGACTCGCGGCATTTTACCGTCAGGTCCCAGATAGCCGGCTTGCCGCCCGAGCCCCATGAGCGAACCGATCGTGTCGAAGAGATCGACGAAGAGAAAAACAAAGATGACATCGAACAAGCCAAGCTTTATTGCCCCGCCCACGTCCAACTGGAGGAACGTTGAGCGCCAGTCCGGCCACTGAACCACACTCTCCGGCAGTTTTGATAGCCCTAGAAGAATCGCTGCCGCTGTTACCACGAAAATACCGATGATGATGGCGCTCCGGTATCCCCACGCCATCAGAGCGCAGGTAATCAGCAATCCACCGAGCGAAAGCAGAACAGGGGTTGAAACAATATGACCCAGCGTGACGAAAGTAGTGGGTGAAGAGATAATAACGCCCGCATTCTTCAATCCAATGAATGCGATGAATAACCCGATGCCTGCGGCAACAGCCGTCTTTATCGTCATCGGAATCGCGTCTACAATCATGGCGCGAATTCGCGCCATTGTCAGAATCAAGAAGACAACCCCTGAGATGAAGACAGCTCCAAGTGCCAGGCGCCAGTCGTAGCCCATCCCCTTCACGACCGAGTAGGTAAAGTAGGCGTTGAGACCCATTCCGGGCGCCAATGCGAATGGATAGTTCGCAATTAAACCCATCATGAGCGAACCGATCGCCGCTGAAATACAGGTCGCAAATAAAGCGCCTGAGAATGGCACACCGGCTTCACTCAAAATCCCCGGATTGACGAAGATGATGTATGCCATCGTCAGGAAAGTCGTCAATCCGGCGGCTATCTCAATGCGGATGGTCGTGTTGTTTTCACGGAGTTTAAAAATGCGCTCAAGCGTTGTTGTCAAGAATTTTTGCTGGTGATTTTCCGTCTGAAGGCTCATTTGATTGCGGATTGCGGATTGCGGATTGCGGATTGAAAGTTGGATTATAGATCTGGAAATCCGCAATCCACAATCAGTTGTACTCCTCGAGTACAGGCACGTCATATCTCTCGAGCAGGGCGAGCGCCGCTGCTATAACTCTCTGCTGGAGTTCCGAGTTATTCGGCTCGCCGAGCGGATAACCCATCGGGAATGATACGAACAATGCCCGGGGCGGTTTAATTACAGCTGTTATCTCACGCAGCAATGAAATTGAAACTGTTGCAATGCCTTCGCGTTCAATAGCTGCCTGCACCAGACCGACCGTCTGGACACACATCGGTCAGACGGGGGTGAGAAAGACTGCATCGACATTGTCTTCTCGCAGTATTCGCGTAACCTGCGGGAGACTCTTCTCGATCAACTTTCGCGGGCCAACGATAGAACCCATAAAGCTGATATGACGGTGATTCAGTTCCCCAATGATTCTCTTCGATTCGAGTTCTCGAAAACGATCTAGTGGGAACGCCAGATTTACATCACTTTGAATGCCTCTGTGATCGAAAGCATAACTGCGATGCGACTCGATTAAAGTGTTTGTCTCAATCGTGTTCGGAATTTCGCGAAACGACGTGTCGCCCATTTTGATTGAACTATCAAAGTCGTTCTGTTCAGGCGTCCGCAAACCTGCGGTCGTCACCAGTGCGACTCTCAAAGCGTTCAATGGTTTTACCAGTCTCACGCAAGGTACGGGATCAACCGCATAACGTGAGAACGGATAGCCCTTCATAAAGAGCCTGACGTGCAGGCTAAGATCGTTATAAGTTGCCATGTAAGAATGTCCAGGAGAGGGATTCTAAACCGAAACACACGACATTGGGACACCAAAACCAACCACGGATTTGCACTGATGCTTGCAACCTCAAACAAATCAAAATAAGCTTGGCCCAGTTCGCTCAGGAGGTTTCTTCGCAAAATATTTATCGCTCTCCCCTACTTGGTTTACTATGAATAGATTCGGCAGGGCCCTTGCCACAGTTATCCTGATATTGCTGATTGCGCTCTCGACGCCCTCAGCCGCTTCGATTCAAGACCGTGTCCTGATCGGAGCATACGACCCTGCGCATCTCAACGGTCTCGTCTTCATCGCAAATGATCAAAACTTCTTCGGACTACGCCTCCTCATTTATCGCCCGGGCGCAATGATCGAAGAAATACCACGAGTGTTCGATTTCGGGCCCCGCGCGCCAAACGGCGCCTACGCAAGTGTTAGCTGGCAGACACAGTTCGATGATAAAAATCCGATCATCCTGCAATGGAGCAGCCTGAGCAATAATGCGGTCATCGGTCGTCTGTCTGCACCGCCTGGCGTGCGCGTGGCGATAGAGGTTTATCGCCCCTGGGGCGAAACGGATGGGGTTCAGAGCCAGATGACATTCCTGGCACAGGCCGACCGCCGAACAATTCTCGGCGAACAAGTGCAGAACCAAAAAAACCCCTCATCATTGAGGAGGTTCTTTCTGAGGGCTGATCGCAACGGGAATGGAGCCGCAAGCTATGATGAAGCAGCGGCGATGCGCTCGATACTGGTCAAGGAAGGACACGCGCAGCAACCGAGGCAATCTGAAAGACCCGGTTTGTATCAGCACGCCGCGCTAAGCTTTGACCTCAGCCAGAACTCTTCTCTCGGTTTTGTCGCGATGGTTGGCGATAACTTCGATGTGATGGAGAGCGAGGCAGATAAATTACTGCAAAAGCCAATCGCTGATTGGCTCGACCAGGCTGAAAAGAGATACAGTTCAGCGCGTTCCTTCAGTGACGGGGCGCTCGGTGAGAGCCTTGAAGCCATCAGCCGGGCGGTGAACTGGAACCGCTACTATTATCCTGAGAAACAGCTCGAATATGTCGCGATGCGGCGGCTGCCGAGATTACAGCCAGGCGCTGATGGGGGCCAGACGGTGCGCAGTACTGTTCTGAGTTGGGATACGTTCCTGATGGCGACGATGGCCGCGATGATAGACGCGGGGAGCGCGACGGCAAGCATCCGCGCAGTCCTCGAAGGCCAATTGCCCGATGGCCGGGTCCCTCTGCGGCGACATCTGCTGAGCCAGCCTCGCCATGAACCCGCCACCCTCAGCGGTCGCTCAATGCCACCCCTTGGCGCATTGTGCATGTGGAAAGTCTATCTTCAGACCTATGATCTGGGATTGCTCGCCTGGGCTTACCCTCGCCTCTTGTTGTGGAATGACTGGTGGCTCACAAATCGCGGCGACGGGCAGCTCTGGCGCGATGGCAACGGCGATGGACTCCTCGAATGGGGTTTCGATGCTGAGATGGAACACGGGGCGCTCGGAGCGCGGACGTTACCGAGTTCGGTTAAACTGAAACTGGCTTTTTCCGAATCGGGTATCGACGATCGACCTCAGTTGAGCGACGGCAATGAGAACAGAACCAATCCCCCCGATGCCGCCAAACGGCAGAACGATGAAGTGAAATACAACGACAATACCCACACGCTCGAGCTCTCGCCTGTCGCGCTCAACGCGCTATACGCGCTCGATACTGAAATTCTCATGATTATTGCCCGCGAACTCGGCCTGAAAACAGATGCAGATAAATTGCGGGCACGCTACGATCGACTCAAAAACTCTATCAACGACAAACTGTGGAGTGAAGAAGACGGGTTGTACCTCAATCGCCATTGGGACGGGCGTTTTTCGCGGCGGATAAACCTGGAAAACCTCTACCCTCTGATCGCGGGAGTGGCTGATGAAGAACGCGCAAAACGAATGGTTAAAACACTGCGCGACACGAAGAAGTTCTGGGGTGAGCATTTACTGCCTTTCATTCCGCGTGATGATCCGGCCTTCACAGCGCACATCCCCGCACGCGGCGCAATCTGGTCGGTGTCGAATTATCTGATCTATATCGGATTGAGGCGATACGGTTTTCACGATGAAGCCTCTGAGCTCGCACGCAAGAGCACTGCCCTCGCACGCATGTCCTGGGAGAAAAGTGGAAAACTTCATGATCAATACTCCAGCCTCGATAGACGGCCAATTGAAGGGAGCGATGAAACGCAACGCGCGTCATTTGCGGGTCTAATGTTCTGGCCAGGCATTGAAGAATTAATCAGCGCGGACCCGTGGACAGGGTTGGCATTTGGCAGTTTATCGGTCACGGGAGAATCGCGCATCGAGCGAGTGAGCTTTACCGGAGTGAGCTTCGATGTGATCTTAGGACCAAAACGAACGGTGGTGCGACGTGGCGGGAATGTTGAAGTGGAATGCGACGCGCCCGTGCAATTGCGTTCATATCGCAGCAATGATCATACGCTCGGCTTTGCCATCGAAACCAGAGAGCAGGTGCGCGTGCAAGTAAAACCGGTCGAAGGAAGAAAGATCACCGTTTCAGTTGACGATAGAGTGCTCGGCAGCACATCACCAGGAGCAGCGGCGAGTTTCAAAGTGCCTGAGGGAAATCACAAAGTCTTCATAGTCAAATGAAGCAGTTTTTAGTTTTCAGTTTTCAGTTTTCAGTTGTAACTGCTCAGGCGGGGGTGCAGTACGGGGAGCGTCAGCGACCTGATCCTCGACAAGAGGCCATTTTATCAAGGATCAGGTCGCTGACGCTCCCCGTACTGCACCCCCGCCTGAGCAGTTACAACTGAAAACTGCTTTACAGCCGAATGATCTTCCCGGCAACTCTTTCGCCGACCAGAGCGCGCGTGGCATTACGGGTATCGATAAGGAGTTGCGCATATCGAGTCAACCAACCATAGTCGATCTTCTTGTGATCGGTGACGATCACGACACAGTCAGCATTACTTACCACTTCATCACTCAAATCGATCCCCTGTATATGCTCATCATTTGCTTCCAGATGAATCTCTGGAACATAAGGATCGTGATAGCTGACCTCAGCGCCCAGCTTTTGCAATTTCTCGATAATCGCCAGCGCGGGGCTTTCGCGCATATCATCGATTTCGGGTTTGTAGGCGACGCCCATGATCAGGATTTTAGAGCCGTTGACTGGCTTGCGATGCTTATTGAGCCCCATCGTCACCAGCTCAACCACGTGTTCCGGCATGCGCGAGTTGACTTCCTCCGCGAGCGAAATGAAGCGAGCCTCAAATCCGTGCATGCGCGCCTTCCACGAAAGGTAGTGTGGATCAAGTGGTATACAATGCCCCCCAATTCCCGGCCCCGGGTAGAACGGCATAAACCCGAATGGCTTCGTCGCTGCTGCAGCAATCACCTCCCAGGTGTCGATGCCCAGCGTGTGGCAAAGCTGCGCCAGTTCGTTGACCAGGCCGATGTTGACGGCCCGGAATGTATTCTCGAGCAGCTTGCAGGCCTCCGCCACTCGCGCGGAGCTGGTGCGGTGTACACTTTCGACAATTGCGCTATATGCCGCAACAGCGACGTCTGTGCTCGCAGGTGTCACACCACCAACGACCTTCGGGATGTTGCGTGTGTTGAATTTATCATTCCCCGGATCAACGCGTTCGGGCGAGAAGGCCAGAAAGTAATCCTCATCCAGCTTCAAATCAGTTTCGTCGAACATGGGGCGTAAGACTTCATCAGTCGTCCCGGGATAGGTAGTTGATTCGAGAATGATGAGTTGGCCCGGGCGCAGCGTCGCTTGAATCTTCTCCGAGGCAGCGAGGATGAAGGATACATCCGGGTCTTTGGTTTTACGCAGCGGCGTCGGCACGCAAATGATGATGATGTCTCGATCTTTAAGCGCCGTGAAATCTGTTGTCGCACTGAGTTTCTTTGCTGCAACCAGCTCAGTAACGAGTTGAGTCGAAGTATCCGGAATGTAGGATTCGCCCCGATTGATCGCCTCGGCTTTCCCCGCATCAACCTCGAACCCCAGAGAATCGAACCCGCTGCGCGCGAATTCCACGACCAGGGGCAGTCCAACATAACCGAGACCGACCACGCCTATGCGCGCACTGCGCGAAGCGATTTTGTCAAGTAGAGACTGCTTGCTGTTAGCCACAGAGATTTTTCCCTTTCGATTTTAATCTCGAATTAAATTTAAACCTTGATGAGATCAAGCGAATGTGGGGGGGGATGATAAATAATGTCTGTTTCGCGTTTTCGATTTCAGAACGACTCGAACTATCTTACTTCTCCAATGCCGGTCAGAGCCAAGTTAATTTAAGCCCCAGGGCGGCTTGTTTTTACAACGTTTGCGGTTGATGCTCAAGCATTTTTTACCGTTTCCCGCGATTGACTCTGATTTGATCGCGTGGTAGGGTTGCGCCTCAAACTTGGATACGATCTTTGTCATACCTTCAGGTGCCCGCTGTTTTTGCGGGAGAATAGGGAAGCGGGTGAAAATCCCGCGTGGTCACCGCCACTGTGAAGCCCCGTTTGGATGGAGACGCCACAAGCGCCATTGCAGCTGATTAAGATGTGAGAAGGCAGCGTCGCTTCCGGGATGTTCGCGAGATCTTATCGATCATTCCTCCGGGCTGAGCCAGGAGACCTGCCTCAAGGTTTATCGACTACTCTTCGGTTGAAAGGGTGCGGTGCCTCTTCTTCGGGAGCATTTCCCGGACGAGTCTTCTTACACTGTCAAAATCCGGAAGCCTCGGACGCACACACTTTCGTCGTCGCGTCCGGGGCTTTTGATTTTTCTGATGCCGGCGGATTTTATGGTCAGGGTAAAAAAGAGGGAACGCGAAACTAAACCGATGTGCTTTCGTTTATCGTCATGATCTCAACGATTCGATTCTTTCACATTCTCCCATGGACTCTTCGTTGCGCGCTCGCGGTATTACTTGTCGCAACCTTTACCGCCTGTCGGCAGAAGCCAACTCTCAGTGAATCGACTGATCTGCGCAGCTATAACGACGGCCTGGGCCGCACGGTCAAAATCAGGGCTAATCCGCAACGCATCATCTCGCTCGCTCCGAATGTGACTGAGATACTATTTGAACTCGGGCTCGGAGAACGCGTCATAGGTGTCACGAGCTATTGCGATTTTCCTGAGGAAGCGAAAACCAGAGAGAAGATCGGCGACACACTGAATCCAAACCTTGAACGGATCATCGCGCTTAAACCGGATCTGGTTGTTATCACGACTGCGAGCCAGTTGCAAAATCTGACGAGCAGACTCGACCAATTGTCGGTCCCTGTTTATATCACTAACCCACGCACTGTTCGCGAAACTGTGGCTTCGATCCGGAAAATTGGTGAAGTAACCGGGGCAGCTGCACGTGCAGCAGAGATTGCTGATGAGATGCAACGGCGAATTACCGCGGTTGAAAAGCGTGTCAAAGTTTTGCCACATCCGCGAGTGTTATATGTTCTGCAAATCGACCCATTGATCACTGCCGGTCGCAACACCTTCATCAACGATTTGATTAATCTTGCGGGCGGCCAATCGATTTCCGGTGAGGAGACTGCTGATTATCCTCAGTTTTCGCGCGAGACCGTAATTGCGCGCGCTCCCGAGGTCATCATTGCTCCTGCCTCTCACGGCGTGGGGTTTGTGCCCGAGAAGGATTTGCGTCGTGATTTCGCCACTACACCGGCGATTCGTTCCAATCGCATTGTACACGTCAATTCCGATTGGGCTGATCGTCCGGGGCCGCGCATCATCAAAGGATTGGAACAGATAGCGCAGGGGTTGCACCCGGAGAGTCCCTGAAAGGATTTCAAATTTGATATTTGAAATTTGAAATACTAATTGTGAAAGCTCAAACGTTGCTCAAACAGAATGCTGATCAAACGCGGAAGATCACAGTCACTGGTTATCTGACAAAGTCCCGCACGCTGGTCGTTATTCTAGTGTTGTGCGCATCGCTCGTCATAGGATCGCTTTGCGCGCTGGCGATGGGAAGCGAACACATCGCGATCAGTCAAATTTTTGCGGCTTTTTTGGCAAAAGTGACCGGCTCGGCATCCCCAATCTCACGCGAACAGGAAGTGATCCTTTTCAGCCTGCGTGTGCCGCGCATTGCGCTTTCGCTTGGAGTTGGAGCTGCGTTGGCGATCGCCGGTGCGGCTTTTCAGGCACTGCTGCGAAATCCGCTGGCCGATCCCTACGTGCTCGGTGTCTCTGGCGGCGCAGCATTGGGCTCAATCGTCGCAATTATGTTTGCCGCTGAGTTTGCGGTGAGCCGCCCATTATTCGGATTCGCAGGCGCGGCAGCGGCAACACTAATTGTTTACCGGCTGGGACGGCGCGATGGTGATCCGGCTCATCTGGTGCTCGCGGGCGTGGTGATGTCCACCTTTATCTCCTCGGTGATCGTGCTTCTGACGTCGCTCGCGGATAATGTGAAACTGCGTAACATCACGCTCTGGCTGCTCGGCGATCTTTCGAGTGGAAGTGTTGAGGGATTGAGCTTTGTGATTATCGCCGGTGTTGTCGGTGTGATCGTTTTGATGACGCAATCGCGCGCATTGAACCTGATGATGATCGGCGAGCGCGACGCTTTTGCGCTCGGCGTTGAAACGGCCCGTGTTCGCTGGATAGTATATCTAACGGCTTCACTATTGACGGGGACAGCGGTCGCGGCGGGCGGCGCAATCGGCTATGTTGGATTGGTTGTACCGCATCTTGTTCGGCTCGCTGCCGGAACCGATAACCGCCTGGTCATTCCGGCGAGCGCGATGGCCGGGGCGATATTAGTTTTAATTGCAGACACGGTTGCGCGGACGGCGCTTTCACCGCGCGAATTGCCGACAGGAGCGATCACCGCTCTGATCGGAGCGCCAGTCTTTGTTTATCTGCTGATCCGAAAAAGATGAAGAGGGAAAACGGAACAAACGGAAATAACGGAACAAACGGAAATTTCTTTGATTTTTTTCCGTTTGTTCCGTTATTTCCGTTTGTTCCGTTTTCCCTCTTTGTCTAGATATGCTCGAACTTCAGAATATCAACTTCAGTTATCAACGCCCGGTGCTCTACGGCATCACGCTCGAGGTACGCGCGGGCGAGATAGTTGCGTTGCTCGGACCGAACGGAGCCGGAAAATCGACCCTGCTCGGCATTGCGCACGGCGCTCTAAAGCCTCAGAGCGGTGATGTGCTCTTTGAGGGCCAACCGATAGCCGGCCTCTCGCGGCGCGAAGTTGCGCGAAGAATGGCGCTCGTTGCGCAATCCGGTGAAGTCCGCTTCCCCTTGACAGCGCTTGAGTATGTCTTGACCGGAAGGTTCGCGCATGTTAACGCGCTCGGTTTCGATTCACCGCGCGATGTCGAAATCGCCACCAGAGCGCTAAGTGACACAGATGCGATACATTTCGCCGAGAGGAAGTTCAACGAGCTCTCTTCCGGCGAACGCCAGCGGGTTCTGCTTTCGCGCGCGCTGGCACAGGAGCCGCGCCTGCTCCTGCTTGATGAACCGACGGCAAATGCGGATATCGCCCACCAGATTTCACTGCTCAGTTTTGTCCGTGGTCTGGCGCGTGAAAAAAAACTCGGAGCGATGGTCGTGACTCACGAGATCAATCTGGCCGCCGAGTTCGCTGATCGTGTGGCGCTCCTTAAAAACGGAAGGCTGCTCGCTGTTGGAAGCCCGCGCGAGGTGATGATGGCTGATCTACTCGGCCAGTTGTTTGAGACCCCACTTCTTGTCGATGAACATCCACTAAGCGGTAAACCTCGTATTTCATGGATGGGGACAAAATGAAAATAGACAGGATTTGTTAAGACTAGTATTGACAACTACTTGGAGCGCCCTGGGAGCGCACGCGTCCCCGCGTGCTGGGTTTCCGGAAGGGGTTCCTTACCGAAGTCCAGCACGCGGGG
>JAKEHZ010000293.1 GCA_022614735.1 Acidobacteriota bacterium
GTCAGCTCGGCGTGAAAACCGGTGCCTATTTCGAGCAGGCTGCCGACCCTTCCGTAAAGATCAACCTGTCCGGCTGTAGGTTCGGTAATGCGCGAGAGTATTTTGAGCAGTGTAGACTTGCCTGCCCCGTTGCGGCCGATAATGCCGACGACCTCACCCGGCATCACCTCGAAGCTGACGTCCTTCAGCGCCCAGATCGTGTGGTCTTCCGATTTGCCATTGCGCTCGAACCACTTGAAAGGGGCTTGCGCCGCGTTGACAATTGATTCACGCAGAGTTTTGTATTGGGACTGGCGCGCGCCGATGCGAAATTGTTTGCATAAACTCTCTACTCTGATAATCGGTCTCATAACTTGATTCAGCGTTCCTCGCCCCTCGGGTCTGGCAACGGCGTGGTTCGGTCAATTGGGGCGATCAGGTTCTAAATCTGAAGTCGTTTCAAACAGCTTCTAAAAAGAATCCCGCCTGATCGCCATCTCCGCGATCATTTAGTTCTTCGGCCATTCTTGCAAAATCATCTATTTGGCCCTTTGTGAAAATTGAGTTCTCCGGGTTGATACCATAAGAATTATCGGCCCTAAGCGATATTCCTAATTTGTATTGCTCACTCGCCCAGAACTGAAAATCGCTTGAATCATAAATAATGTCTCTAATTTTGAAACCCGCTTGCTCAGTTAATATGTGGAAGCTGGCTATGGAATGTAAAAAGAAATGACGCGGGGCATCCAACTGGGCCCAATGTACCCCGTAATTCTTCCATGCGAAAGAGGAGCATATAGGAATACGAATTAAGATGCTCCCTTTCGGTCTCAAAAGCATGCGCAAACGCCTTAACACACCCTCTTGGTCCGGCATGTGCTCAAGTGAATGATGCAGCATGATCGAATCAAACTGATCGTTAATATCGCTAAGCTTGGCCTTTATGACCTTCACTCCATTCTCGTAGCGCACGTCAGACTCTATGAAAGGGTCTAGACCTGTAACCACGTTGAGATCAAGCAACTCTCTCATTTCATAAAGCAATGCGCCATTCCCACAGCCTACATCGAGGACTCTGGATTTCTTCCTCAGCCGTAATTTGTTTCCCTTTAGCCACGCAGGTATTCTATGGAAATGTGGGTACATTTCGGCGGAATATTTTCTCGCATACCACCATCCAATCGGGTTCAACTCATTTAAATTATATTTGGCAATCTGCGAGGCTATAAATTTCTCCCTCTTTTCTCTAAACCGGTATGGTTCAGAGAAAGAATAGTAATCAGGAGGGTAATGTCTGGATATATCATCAGGTATGGTTGAGATTTGTATACAGCCGCAATAGCCACATTCGATATACTCAAACGACTCTCTTGTCCCGTACATCATCTCTCTTACAGAGTGGATTCTGTTACGGCCAGAATATCCACAGATTTTGCAGCTGAACATAGAACCTCTGAATCAGATCCTTAATTATAGCTTTCGAGTTTCCCATGTTAGTAATGGCCTGACTATTCCAGGTAAAAAGCCAGCATAGTCTCCCCTGGCGGAATCTCCTTCCAAACAATCTACGACCTGAAACGCGATTGCGTTTTGTTCGTAAAGGTGAACATTGAATGGCTGATAGGATGAAATCGCCGCCCCTACTAAAAATGTTCCCTCGGCTAAAAAGTTTCCGGGGATCCGAGCGATGCTAACGTAGCGTCCTTCCTGCCGAGGTTTCGTACGCGACTCATCCCCCCAGTCATGAGCCACAAAGGCGCATATGCCCTCTCCGTTAAAAAAATGAAGGTTCGGCACCAGTACTTCCCCAGACTTTAAAACGTCATATATCATCTCGACATCAATTGGCTTACGAATGTCAAAGTTTTCAGCGCTTTCTCCATCAGAGTCGCATACGCACACTCTGCGCAATCGAACAATCTCATTGCCTGGCGCCTCCTCCAACTCCACCCACTCCCTCGCCGCTGTTGCGCGAAGAGTAGAGATAAGATAACTGGAAACTACTCCTCGTGTCGGTCCATTCTTAATCACCTGCCCCGCTTCCATCAGCACTACATTCTGACATAACCGCGTGACAGCCTGAATATCATGGGAAACAAAGATCACAGTGCGTCCTTGCTCTCCCGCTTCCTTCATTTTATTCAGACATTTACGTTGAAACGCTATGTCACCAACAGCCAGCACTTCATCCACAATAAGTATTTCAGGTTCGAGGTGAGCTGCCACGGCGAAAGCCAGGCGCATGTACATCCCACTGGAATAATGCTTGACCGGAGTGTCTATGAAGTCTTCAACCTCGGCGAACGAGACAATCTCATTGAACTTCCGGTCTATTTCGCCGCGTCTCATACCAAGGATTGCGCCGTTCAAATAGACGTTCTCTCGTCCGCTCAACTCGGGGTGAAAGCCCGTGCCGACTTCTAGCAGGCTGCCGACGCGGCCGTAAATGTCTACCTGGCCGGTTGTAGGCTCTGTAATGCGCGAAAGAACTTTGAGCAGAGTGGATTTGCCTGCGCCGTTGCGCCCGATAACACCTACCACCTCGCCCGGCTTCACTTCAAAGCTGACATCTTTCAACGCCCAGATAGCGCCGTCTTCTCGATTCCCGTTTCGCCGAAGCCAGCCGAAAGGGGTGTGCAATGCTTCAGTGATCGAATCGCGAAGCGTCGGATATTTCGCCTGCCGCGCAACTATGCGGTATTGCTTGCTTAAATTTTCAACTTTGATGATCGGCCTCATAAATAGTCCCGCAGTTTATACGCCGGGTAATCCCACAAAAAAAAGCGGGCGCGCAAAGGCAGATCTTTCAGATCTTCAATCGCCTGTTTGATCCCATTCCTATTGCGTAACCTCCTCCATGCCAGCAATGGACGAACCATCAGTATTTTCTGGCGATCAAGCTCCCGATTACGCATCTCCACGATTTCCGGGCAGCCATCCTTGATCTCTTTATGTCTGAGGAGTTCTTCAAAGAGCCAAAATTGATCAAGGAAGTCATGACGGCTTCTGGCATTGGCGACTGTTGTGGATTTACTGTGAATTCTGAATGCGGTTAGTTTATCTTCTATAAAGCCGACGTTGTAGAAATACAGGATCCTGAGCCACATTTCGAGGTCGCCAACCTGATACAATCTCGTGTTGAATTGACCAAGGCGGTAGAAGCATTCTTTCTTGACCATCACAGAAGAAGGTTCAGCAATCCAATTTCCTAAGAAGCTGTTACGCATTTGTTGCATAAACAGGCTGCGGCCCGAGTTAAACTCGCCCAGCGAGTCAAAATGAGTGTGCAACACTTCGCAGTACTCCAGCCATCTCTTTGCCGTCCTCTCATCCAAATCCCGGTCAACCAATATATCCCTCGCGCAGAAAACAAGTCCGATCCCATCGTATTTAAAGAACAGGCTTATCATCCTCTCGACGCAATCAGGGTATAAGATATCATCCTGAAACAGGAATTTAATAAACTCGCCCCTGGCCAGCTCCAAGCATTTATTCCAGTTGCTGATCAGGCCGACATTTCTTCCGTTTGTGTGAACAGCGATGCGCGGGTCGTCTATTGACCGGATTTGCTCAACAGTGTCGTCTGTCGAGCCATCATCGACAACTATTACCTCGATATTTTCATATGTTTGTCGCGTGGCTGAATTGACGCTTTCCCGAATCCATTTTGACCCGTTGAAAGTGGGCAAGCAGATCGAAACTAACGGGAGTTCAGCCTTGTACATATATCCCAATCAGCCCAAGGAGACCACCAACCGTTTGAATATCCTCAAAGTGAAGCGCCAGACGGCCCAGGCAAAAAACCCGATAACTGATAGAACTACCTTCCAAGAGTGACTGCACTGCAATGCCCCACGAATTTGCGCGAACGCCGCAGTGACATCCCTCAACCCCAGCAACCGGCGCGCATTTTTCACCGCCTCGATCGAGAAGCGCTCCGCGGCTTTTGCCGAAACCCGATCAGCGATCTCCCTCGGCAGGTAAGCCCGTGAAATCTCAATAGACTTCCTGGCGTCGACAATATCCGCCCCCGCATGGATCAGGCGATAAGTTTCCGAGGAGTTATGAGTGCGATAGCAGGCGAGCGGTTGAGGCTCGTACCAAAACGGGTAACGCGCTGCAATTCGCTTCCACATGTCCCAGTCTAAGGTATAGACCAGTTCTCGCGAGTATCCACCTACTTTTCTATAAACATCTCTTTTGACAACGATGGCGGGAGTTCGGATAAATTGACCGGAAGCGATGCGCTCCAGACAATCGGGAATAATTCCCGGCGTGCGGCTCTCTAAAGGGGAAATATAATGCCAGTGTCCGTCCTCATCCATCAGGATGTCCCGGCAGTAAGCCGCTCCAATGTCCGGCTCCCGCTCAATTCCCTCACGCAAGCGATGATAAAAGCCCGGCAAGACCAGATCGTCCTGATGCAGGATGTGAACCCAATGACCACGCGCTCGCTCAATACAGGTGTTCCAGGCGACACATAGCCCGCCTCGTTCGGGCCGCCGGTGGAAAGTGATTCGGTCTCCGGCCACATTGCGTACCAGGCGTTCCACATCTACTTCTGTTGAACCGTCGTCAACAACTTCGATTTGCATCTCATCAGCGCCTGCATCTTGAGCCAGCACACTCTCGATAGCCTGCTCCAAATATCTTTTCGGTTCGTAAGCAGGAACCATTACTGACCAAAACGGGCGGTCTAAATTCATTGCCAGGTCAAACGGAATTCGATAACAATGATTGATAAAGCTCGGTGTGGCGCTTAGCCACCAACGAAGGCGAATGGGCTTCCGCAGCCGCTTTCCAGGCGGCCGCGCGTATAGATTGGACTAAATCAGTAATCAGCAACGCATGAATCCCCTGCGCCAGGTCACGAGCGTCGCCATTTGCCGCCAGATAACCGGTCTCCATGGTTTTAACCAAATCGGAAGCGCCTGTTCCATCAAAGGACACAACTGGCGTTCCACACAACATTGCTTCCGGGATCACCATTGGGCCTGAATCATCAAGTGATGAACAGACAAAGATGTCGGCGGATTGGTAGGCCAGCGCCATCATCAGTTCGTCGCTGATCTGGCCGATGTAACGCCCTGCGAAGGGGAGACGTTGCATGAGTCCCTTGCCGTTCAGCCCCACGGCGAGCAGAAAGATGTCGTCGCGTTGAAGCTTCTCGACGTTGCCGCGCGGATCAATCAATGACACAAGTACGTCGAACGCGGCGATCAGGTAATCAATGCCTTTGCGCCGGTCTTCCAGATAGGTCGCGCCGAAAAGGATGATTTTTTTGTCCTGAGGCAGTTGCATCACTTCACGAGCCGCGTGTTGGCAAAAAGGTCTGAAGACGCGCGTGTTTATTGCATACGGGATTCGTTCGATTCGGGCGTGACGGAACAACGAGCTTTTGCGCGCGTGTTTCACGCCCCAACTGCTCGGAGCGATGAAGCAGATCGGCAGGTTTGACAGGTGTTCGCATTTGCGCAGCCAGATTTGATGCGACAGGTCATTGCTGTTTGCGGAGCCAATTCTGGGGCACTCGCCGCATTGTTTGGTGTAGCCGTCACAGCCGAACGAGTAATGACAACCTCCGGTTAACGGCTCAAGGTCGTGAATGAGCCAGACCAGCGGCGAACGGAAATGGTCGTGAATCCGGCGTATGCTCTGCGCGTCCAGCAACCCATTGATCCAATGTAGACAGATGATTTCATCCCGCGACGGCGCAATCCTTAGAATCGGTTGCAGGTCAACCTCTGGCGGACGGTGAAAATTGAAGATGTAATCCGCTTTGATTTCGCGCGGCTTTAATCCGGGAATTCGCCTTTTCAGACGGTTCAGTTCCCTCCGCCAGAGGCTGTAGGAGACTGGCGGCAGTTGCAGTACGTCATCATCATCGGATTTCTTGCGGCGGACGATCATTTGCGACCGGAGACCCGAATCACGCAACGCTGTGTGCAAACGAAAGGCCGCTCTGGCCGCGCCGCCTTCGATGTCGTCAGTTGAAAAATGCCGGATCAGCAAAACGGGGTTAATCAAACTATATCAGCGAACGTACGTTCCATCCGCTTGAAGTGGTAAGCGGCGTAAACCAGAAGAGCGAAAGTAATCACGGAGGAAATCGCCAGCGCCGGCCAGTTGAAAGGCCGCCCGAAAAA
>JAKEHZ010000294.1 GCA_022614735.1 Acidobacteriota bacterium
ATTGCCAGCGCTTTGCAATCAGCACACGAAGCAGGTATCACGCACCGCGACATCAAGCCCGAAAATGTCATGCAGAGGCCGGATGGGTTCGTGAAAATTTTAGATTTTGGCCTGGCAAAACTCACCGAAAGATCTTCAGACGATATAGACACCGAAGCCGCAACGAAAATTCTAGCTCAAACCGACCCGGGTACGGTGCTGGGCACAGTCTGTTATATGTCGCCTGAGCAGGCGCGCGGATTGAAGGTTGACGCGCGCAGCGACATCTTCAGCCTCGGCGTCGTGCTTTATGAGATGCTCACTGGTCATGTCCCATTTGATGGTCAAACAGCCAGTGACGTGCTGGCTGCAATTCTGACTTCCGAGCCTGCGCCGCTGAGCAGTTTCATTCCCAACATCCTGGCGGAACTCGAATGGAGCCTGAATAAGGCACTACGCAAAGACCGGGATGATCGTTATCAAGCGATTAAGGGCCTACTGAATGATCTGAAACTCGTCAAAAACCATTTGGATTTTGAGGCTCAACTCGCGCGCATCAGCCAGACTCAATTGCCTCACCGCACCAGCGAGGAGATCAGTGAGGCCGCCACCGTAGAACTCAGAAGCGATGAGTGGCAGAGACTGCAATCTGCGGCTAGAGAACTTCAAGCCCGCACCCAATCCTCCGGCAGAGCGATTGATTCACTGGCCATACTCCCGCTCGCCAACGCGAGTGACGATGCGAGTATGGAATACCTCAGCGACGGAATCACCGAAAGCATCATTAATAGCCTGTCGCAACTACCGCAATTACGTGTAGTGCCGCGCAGTACGGTCTTCCGTTATAAGGGGCAGGATGCCGATCCACAGCAAGTCGGGGTAGAACTCAATGTGCGCGCAGTTCTAACAGGCCGCGTGTTGCAACTGGGTGATTCTCTCATTGTCAAAACTGAGCTGGTCGATGTAGCAAAACAATCGCAGCTCTGGGGTGAGCAATATCGCCGTCAACTCAAAGATATTTTTGAGTTACAAGAAGAAATCTCAAAGGAGATAAGCAGCAAACTGAGGTTGCGGTTGAGCGGTGAAGAGAGACAGAAGCTGGTTAAACGCTACACCGACAATATCGAGGCATATCACCTCTACCTCAAAGGCCGCTATTATAATAACAAGCGCACTCCGGAATGGATCAGGAAAGGCATGGAGCATTTTCAACAAGCGATTGATCTCGATCCGAACTACGCGGTTGCCTACGCGGGATTGGCCGATTCCTATGCTTTTCTGGCCTCTTCCACCGGCGGTCAGCCGCCGCGCGAATCTTATCCGATAGCAAAAGCCGCTGCGCTGAAAGCATTGGAGCTGGACGATACGCTGGGCGAAGCGCATTGCTCTTTGGGTTTCTTCCACTTACTCTACGATTGGGATTTCTCCGGCGCAGAGCGCGAATACAAACGCGCCATCGAACTCAGCCCGAATTATGCCAATGCCTACGATGGTTATGGTTTTTACCTCAAAGCCACGGGTAATCACGAAGCGGCCATTCAATCCTGCCAAAGAGCGCTTGAACTAGACCCACTGTCGCTCTTTGTACATCTGAGCCTGGGATGGGCATATTACTTTGCGCGCCGCCACGATGAAGCCTTAATGCAAAGCCGCAAAGTGATGGAGATGGATCCGAACTTCGGCTTTGCACACTGGCATTCGGGGATGAATTACATCCAAAAACAGATGTTCGATGAGGCTATCGACTCGTTCAAGAAAGCCATCAACCTGACAGGCGCTGTCCCGACTTTTATTTCATACCTTGGCCACTCATATGCTCGTAGGGGCAGACATCGCGATGCCCGCCAGATGCTCGCGCAATTAGAGTTATTGTCTAAACGCCAATATGTGTCGTCGTACTTCGTCGCGATGATCCATCTGGGCCTGGGCGATTTGGATAAGACGTTTGAGTGGTTGGAGAAGGCTTACGTAGAACGGTCTGGATTCCTGGCGTTTGCCAGGGTTGAACCGATGCTGGATGCACTGAGAGGTGATGAGAGGTTTGTGAAGTTGGTGGATAAGATGAAGCTCACAGGATAAGTTCGCAGTTCGCAGTTCGCAGTTCGCAGCCTAAACTTCGCAGTAAGAAAATGAAAACTACGAAGTTTAGGCTGCGAACTGCGAACTGCGAACTGCGAACTGCTTAGAATCCTCGCGAGAGCGAAAAGTAGACCCTGTTCGTTTCGTTGCTGGTGGCGATATCGACTCGGACCGCAAAGCTTTTATTCAAACGGTATTGCACGCCGCCGCCAATCCCGAAGCGCCAATTACTCGCATCGAAGTTATTGTTAGCCACGACCTGTGGATTGGTCGTTGAGCGACTGTCGCCCCAGACCTGCCCGCCGTCGCCGAAAGCGAATACATCCAGCCCTTTGGTCTCTGACTGCTTCCACACCGTCCGGCGCGGCTCGATACAAAAGAGCAATACGTTGTTGCCGCGGAACCGATAGTTAACGAATCCGCGTCCGTGGCTGCGTCCTCCGTACCACGGCATCAGATAAAATGGTATCTGGCTGCCACCCTTCGGATTGAGCAATTCGGTATAAGCTCGCACCGCAATCGAGGTAAAGTCGCTGCCCAGAGGAAGGTAGGCGCGTCCGTCGAGACTGACCTCGTTCCATCCGAAATCGGAGAAGGAGTCGTTATCCAGGCCATCGATCGAACCAAAGCGCGCGTAAAAATATGCGCCCTTTGTCAGTCCTCGCTCGTTGTCGCGTCCGTTATATTCGACAAATGCGCCATAGGCCAGGAGCTTCGCATTAGTGTTCAGTCCCGGCAGCCAGCGTGTGACAGGTATTACATTCGGGTTGTTTGAGTAAAGGACGTTGATCGGAATTTCATCCTCATTCTCGCCCCGATAGGCATTGGAATTTGTCACGCTCGTATAGATACCTGCTTGAAGGTTTTCGGTGAAATCACGGTAGAGCGAGGCATTATAGAGGCGATATTCGGATGCATAGTTGGTTTCGGGATTTTCCGGTGTGCGAGGGCCGATGCCGAAGAAGTTGTCACGCAAGCGATGGATATAGGTAAACCAGACATCGGCGTGTGTCTGTTCGTCGACAACCTTTGGGAAATAGGCTTCAACCTCGAAGCGCCGATAGAATCGAGTCGAAATCAAGAACTTACCTCGGAATTCAACTCCGGGAATTGTGTCAGCGCTCGTCAATTCGATTCCCAGGCCCAGGCCAGCGCCTTGGTCGAAGCCGCTAAAAAGCGCATTGACGTGCTTGACTAATCTGAAAGCTTCCAGATTATCGCGGCGCGGAGCGTTACGATCTCGCGATTGGTAGCGGTCTCCTAATTGTGAAATACCTTTCTGCGGTGGCGCACTGCCTGTTGTGCTACCGGTGTTGCTCGTGCCCGCGCCGGCTCCCTCTGCATTGTTCTTACTGACTGAATCATCCTCTGCCAGTGGTGGCGCTTTCACGATATAGTTGGAAGGCACCTTGGTGATTTCGGGTAACGGTGATGAGTTCGTGTTTGCGTTTGTGCCAGTGTTAGTGCTCGAAGATGTTTGCGCCATGCACTGCGCGGCAATAGCGATAACTGCGAGTAAGACCAGTCCTGCATTTACCCAAAAATTTCTTGAGTATCGGGTCATTTGTTTCCTTTCCTCCTTCATGTCGGCATATGGGTTGAGCTCAATTAAAATCTTCAGTAGATTCAAAGCCACATTTTCGTTTATGCGAAATTATTATTCAACTACTGACCTGACTTCGGACGGCACGAGGAGAGAATACGAAGCAAACGAGAAACAGTTTTCAGTTTTCAGTTTTCAGTTTTCAGCGATATCTCGCCCCAGCTGAAAACTGAAAACTGAAAACTGAAAACTGTTTTTCTCTCCTCTGACCTTCTCTAATATTATGAAAGATTCGATCGATCATCACAGCAGCGATGCACACGAAGACGCGCAGGAACTGAGAAAACTCGGCTATGCGCAAGAACTCTTCCGCACCATGGGCGGATTTTCAAACTTCGCCATCTCGTTCTCTATCATCTCGATCCTGACCGGCGCTGTAACTCTTTATGGCCACGGATTGAGGATGGGTGGGCCGGCAGAGATGGCCTTTGGCTGGCCGCTGGTGAGCTTCTTCACCCTGGCTGTCGTGATGAGTATGGCAGAGCTGGCCTCGGCGCTGCCAACCTCGGGCGCCATGTACCACTGGTCGTGCAAACTCGGGGGCAAGGGCTGGGGTTGGTTTACGGCATGGTTTAACATCATCGGACAGATCGCGGCGATTGCTGGCATTGATTACGGCTGCGCGCAATTCCTCGCGCCGCTGCTCGGACTTGATGCGACAACCAAGAATATTTTGACTATTTATCTTGCGATCCTGATTTCGCATGCGCTGATCAATCATTTTGGTATTCGACTGGTAGCCTGGCTGAACGATTTCAGCGTGACAGTTCACATCATCGGTGTACTCGTCATTGTTAGTGCACTACTGATCTTCGCGCCAAAGCAGCCGGCGAGTTTCTTTTTTGAGCGAATTACCAGCAATACTCAAGGCTGGCCTTACTGGTGGGCATTCATTGTCGGCCTCTTACAGGCTATGTGGACATTCACAGGCTATGACGCGTCAGCGAGCGTCACGGAAGAGACCGTCGATCCGCGTCACCGCGCGCCGTGGGGAATGGTCATGGCCGTGGTCGTTTCAAGTATCGTCGGTTATTTGCTGCTGATTGCGCTGACGCTCTCAATCCAAGATATCTCATCAGTACTAAATGCAAAGGATGCAAACGGCAACGATGTTCCGGCAGTAATCGTTATCCTGATTGGCGCTCTGGGCGAACGTGCTGGAAGCCTCTTCTCTGCGTTGGCTGCAATGGCGATGTGGTTTTGCGGTTTATCGGCGGTGACATGGAGTTCGCGTGTTATCTGGGCCTTCGCGCGTGATGATGGTTTGCCTCAATCTCGCATCTGGCGTCACGTCAGCCCTCGACACCTTACGCCGGCTCCGGCGATCTGGTTATGCGTCATTGCTGCATTCCTGGCCGCAGTCTACAGCGGCGCCTATGCCGTGGTGACTTCGATTAGCACGATTGGGTTGTACATCTCCTACATCATACCGGTCTGTTTGCGCCAGCGTGTGAAAGAGATCGACCGCGGTCCGTGGCATTTGGGGAGATACAGCTCGATTATCAACTTAATTGCCATTTTATGGGTTATCTTTCTATGTCTGATATTGAGCTTACCCGATAATATGCGTGCGGGAAAATCAATAGTTGCGGTTACTATTCTACTTGGGTTGTGGTATGGATTGCGCGAACGACGCCGGTTCAGAGGACCGGCACTATCAAGAAGGATGAAGGACAACTGATTGCGGATTGCGGATTGCGGATTGCGGATTTTTTTATCTGCAGAGATCGAGTTCAGAACGAAACATGGAAACAACAAATCCGCAATCCGCAATCCGCAATCCGCAATCAGTTGCTACCCCGGAGGTCTGCATTGAATCAAGGTGAGATAAAGTCAAGAGGTATGTTGGGGCTTGAGCGATTGAATGAGCTTGTAGCTCAAGAACAGATTGAGACGGTCATAGTAGCATTCACAGATCATTACGGACGTCTGATCGGTAAACGATACGACGCCGAGATGTTTGTCGGAGATACCTATCACCACGGCACCCATGGATGTGACTATCTACTGACCACCGATATGGAGATGGAACCCGTTCAGGGTTACAAATTCGCCAATTGGGAGTTGGGCTATGGAGATTTTCACCTCGTTCCTGATTTGAACACGCTGCGAATTGCAAGCTGGCTGGAAAAAACTGCCCTGGTCTTGTGCGATGTGAAGAGTGAGAAGACCCACGATTTCATCTCAGTCGCGCCGCGTTCTATTTTGCGGAAGCAAATTAACGAAGCACAATCGCTCGGCTTCAAAAACTTCGCTGCCTCCGAACTTGAATACTATCTTTTTCAAAACAGCTATCGCCAGGCTGCCGTAGATGGCTATCGAAATCTAGAGCCAGCCGGTTGGTATCTCGAGGATTACCACATCCTTCAAGGCACTCGTACTGAACCTTACACCGCGGCCGTGCGCCATCATTTGAAACATTCGGGTGTGCCGGTTGAGAACTCAAAAGGCGAATGGGGATTGGGGCAACATGAGCTGAACATCCGTTATTCCGAGGCATTGGAGATGGCAGACCGGCATATCGTTTACAAGCAGTGTCTGAAAGAGGTAGCGGAGCAGATGGGCCTCAGTGTGACGTTTATGGCGAAGTTCGCATCTGAACGCGCGGGATCGAGTTGTCACATTCATTTCAGCCTTTGGCGCGATGGCAAGAATGTTTTTGCTGGTGACAGGGAATTCGGCCCTGTCAAATGTTCTGATATTTTTCGCTGGTTTTTAGGCGGATGGATCACTCACGTGCCTGATGTGATGGTCTTTTATGCGTCGACGGTGAATTCATACAAGCGTTATGTTGATGCGTCGTGGGCGCCGACACGATTGGCGTGGAGCTATGACAATCGAACTGCCGGGTTTCGTGTAGTTGGTCACGATCAGAGCTTGCGCATCGAATGTCGCATTCCCGGGGCAGATTGCAATCCATATCTGGCTTATGCCGCCGCTCTGGCTTCCGGCCTGGATGGTATCGCGAACAGGATCGAACCGCCGGAAATTTTCATCGGTGACATCTATGCTGCAAAGCATCTAGCCCATGTACCATACACGCTGGTAGAAGCGAATGAAAAATATGCCGGTAGTGAATTTACCAGGCGTGTTTTTGGCGAAGAAGTAGTCAGACACTACACTCATTTCTTCCAAACCGAACAGGCTGCCTTCAATTCGGCAGTGACGGACTGGGAGCGGAAACGGTATTTTGAGAGAATTTGAGGCAAGTTTCATCTTCCGGCTAACAGTTTCAACACAAAGGGTCAAAGGGTCAAAGGGTCAAAGAAGAAAAAAATCAAGCAATTATCCCCCTTTGACCCTTTGACCCTTTGACCCTTTGTGTTGAAACTGTTAGCTAGTTTTGGCTTCGTGCGAACCACTATGAGACTAAAAGACAAAGTTACATTGATCACCGGAGCAGGCAGCGGCATCGGTCGCGAATCCGCCCTGCTCTTTG
>JAKEHZ010000295.1 GCA_022614735.1 Acidobacteriota bacterium
TCTTGATTGTTCGTCTCTTGATTGTTCGTCTCTTGATTGTTCGTCTCTTGATTGTTCGTCTTTTGGTTGTTCCCCGATTATTTCATAGCTGTAGTTGCTATTGCTAAGTGGCTGATTATACCCGCCCCCGCCATTTTTTTCATATATTTCCGGCATACATTCTCGTCGCTGCCTTCGAAAATTGACATGGTCACAAAATTCTCCGAGCTGCGCTTTTTGTCTTCTGGGTTCTATCAATTGCGTTGATTTACCTCTAAAACTGATTTAGCATCGAAGTGTCATTAAAGGAATTTACCAATGTGAGGACTCTGTATATCTACACAAATTCGATTCTGCAATCATCGCCACGGCTGGCATGACTAGCATATGCCCTCAATGCAAACTCCCGCTCCCGCGCGAAAGCAGTCGATTCTGCAATCAATGCGGCGTTGAGATACGCGCCCTATCTTCCGCAGCGATTGAAAAATCCTTGGGCAATAAACAGGCCGTGGAGATGGGAAAGACACAGACCGAGGGGTTTATCCCCCGAGGTTCATCTCACACTGATCAATCTATGTTAGCTTCTCACAACGATACAGAACCTCAAAGACCCGCAGCGATACTGCACATTCTGCTCCGAGATGGCAGCGTGATCGATCGCAATCTGGTCAGTGAGGAGACGAAGATCGGTAAAGGCCCTCTCAACGATATCATCCTGGCTGATGCCTCGGTCTCAAGCACACACGCCATGATCAGTTACGCCGATGGCGTTTACTCGCTCAGCGACCTGGGCAGCCGCAATGGGACGATACTCAACGATGCCAGGGTCACCGAGCCACGGACATTGCAGCACGGCGATTTGATCAAGATGGGGCATTGCACGCTGACCTTCCGGCTCAAGGACGCGAGTGATACGCTCTCGATGACGCAGACGCAAATTCTGGATCCGACCGAACCGCCGCCGCCGCCAACACCGCCTCCAGTGCCAAAGCCTCCCGCGATAAATGAAGACGTGCTCAGGAGTGCGCTCATCTCCTCCGGATTGGTCGCTCAAGCCGAGGTCGAACGCTCAAGGGGGACAGGCGCAAAGGGACGCCGGCTCTGCCGCGCGTTGCTTGAAGAAAAGCTTGTCAGTGAGATCGGCTTGCGCGATTTGATGAGCCGCACTTTCAACATTCCGCCGGTCGAACTGAAAACAATGGATGTTGACGCCTCTGCTGCGGCTGCGTTGCGCCTGCAATTTCTGCGCGAAAAGCTCGTCTGCCCGGTTGTCGGACAGTCAAACGATCAGCTCCTGATCGCCATGGCCGATCCAACCGATAAAGCAACTATTGATGAAGTCGAGCGGATCACACGAAAGAAAGCATCGCTGCGGCTGGCGGTGCCAAGCGAGATCGCAGCACAACTCGATAATCACTTCACGCCGCGATTGATTGGTGTGACTCCAGCCGGTGAAAAGATTGAAGCCACACTCAATCAAGTCGAAACCGATATCGGGAAAGCTTCACACAATCGCCTCGTGATCTCGGATCCTACCGTGAGCAATACACACGCTATCGTAATCGTGCGTGATGGCGGTTACAACATTGTGGATCTCGGCAGCAGCAACGGCACTTTTATTAACGGGCAGAGTCTGGGCAATAATGCCCACACTTTGCAACATGGTGACAAGATTCAACTCGGGCAGGTCGTGCTCACGTTCCGAAATCCAGCTGAGACCACGGAGAATAAAACTACGCACCTCTCGCTTGAAGCACTGGAAGAGGTGCGAAGACGAGCCCATCTTCAGCCTGCGTCCGGCGGGCGCGCTGCACCGTTCGGCCGGGACACACTCGAACCAAATGGGGCTCCTCAACCTTCAACCATTCCAACATTCGAGGAAGAGGAAAAGAAGGGGAAAAAGAAGAAGAAGAAAGAGGATGACCGGATCAAGGCCGCTCTGGTAAATTCGACGAGTCGTATCCTGGCCACCGTTCTGAGTGCGGTGCTGACGATCGTTATTGCAGTCTACATCATGAGAGGCCCGACTCCATCCACGCAAACCGGCACCGGTCAAACAACCGGAACGTCTACCTCAACGGGACACAACCTCGTCCCATCAGGATCGTGGAAAGGGTTTAACACGGGATTGTTCGGAGCCGCTCTCGAGGCATCCGGTGTCGCATATGCGCCCGGCTCCAATGGCGTGCTCCTGGTTTCGGATAATCGAGAAGGCGAAGTGCTCTGGATGCAGCTCGACGAAGATGGCAAACAGGTTGGCTCGATCAAACCCGTACCGCTCGGCGCAAGTTTCGTAGACCCAGAAGCCATCACCTATGGCAACTCTTACTTCTATCTCGTCACCTCACAATCCGAGCCGAAAAATGGCGCGAAAAATGCGCTTATTCGTTTTGACTTTAACTCCGAAACACAATCACTGCGTTCTCCGGCCGAAATAGTCAGCGACTTTCGCACCTTCCTGCTCTCCAATGTGCCGGATATCGCTTCGCTTGGCGCGCCATCCGGAGTTGAAGGTGGACTCAACATCGAAGGTATCGCCTGGGATCCGAACAACGAACGGTTGCTGCTGGGTCTGCGTTCACCACTCATAGGCAACCAGGCCGTGCTCATCCCTCTCAAGCTGCGTAATCCGCGCGGCCCATTCAGGCTCGACAATCTCCGAGTTGATGATCCACGCGTGATCGTCTTGTCACTCAATGGCCATGGCGTGCGAGACATCACTTATGACACGCGTTTGAAGAACTTCTTGATCATCTCTGGCGCCCCGGAAAACGTCCAGAAAACGGATTTCGTCCTCTGGGAATGGAACGGCCAACCCGACAGCAAACCGCTCAGATTGATGACGCTCGACGACAAGGTCAAACCTGAGGGCCTGACCAGCTTGACAATCAACAACCAGAGCTTCATTTTCGTCGTCAGCGACGCAGGCAGCTATCTCAAAATCAATTATCAATAGCCCTAAACGAAAGCTCATTTGAAGAGTCCAAGAAATTAGTCAAGCCGGCGCATGAATGAAACTCTTCTTTTTAATTACAGCGCATGGTATGATATGGGCCCTCAGTTGATTTTTATTGAGAATTCGACCCGAATCAGCCATAAAATCTGCATGATTCAGTGCCCCCATAATAAAGCCCAATTTGAGGCAAGAACCTAGGAGGTTGTTTTATGAAACGTCCGCACGTCTCAGGTCACTATTCAGTCGTACTGTTAGCAATAACGCTCGCACTCTGCTTTGCTGTTGCAGGTTACCCCACCCCATCTTCAGCAAATACCGGTGGATCTCCCGTCATTCCACAAAAGAATAAAGATAAAGATAAAGATAAAGACAAGGATTCGAAGAAGGGGAAGAAAGCGAAGAAATCGTCGAACGCACCCGCCGAAAATGGCACACCCGCATTATGGGAGGAGCGTGGCGACATTTCCCAGCTCAATCTCTTACTGGGTATTGGCAGTCAGGAAGGACAGCCCAAACCGCCATTCCAGTTTGATAAGGAAGACATGACCGGCACCAATCCAAAGATCAAGGTAATTGACGCCAATGGTATCAAGTGGAATGTCAAATTTGACGAAGAGGTCCATGCCGAGGTCGCTTCAAGCCGCATCGTCTGGGCTTGCGGCTATATGGTTGAAGAGAGCTACTTCATTCCATCAGGAAAAGTGAATGGTGTGACAGGTTTATCTCGCGCAAAGAAATTTATCTCGTCAGATGGTTCGTTCACCAATGGAATGTTCGAGAAACGCCCCGACAACATTGCCCGCCGGGGCGTCAACTGGACATGGGAATCAAACCCATTCGTTGGGTCAAAAGAGCTGTCCGGCCTGGCGATACTCAACTGCCTGCTCAGCAATTGGGATGCTAAATCGACCAACAACAATGTGCTTGGAATGTATGATGATGCCGGAAAAGTGAAGGACTGGTATTTGATCGCCGACTGGGGCGGGACGCTGGGGAAGGCCGGCGGCTTCTTATCTCACACGAAGTGGGATCTGTCGGCTTACTCGAAACAGTCCTTCCTCGAAGGTGCTAGTGGTAACACGGTGAAGTTCCACTATTCGGGCAAGATGGGCAGCGCACTCCGTTCAATCCCCCGCGAGCATGTGGTATGGTTTAACGGCATAGTCGGCAAGCTGTCTGACAATCAGATCCGTGATGCCTTCAGGACTGCCGGTGCAACACAGTCCGAAACTGAAGGTTTCACCGCGCAACTCCGCAAGCGAATTAATGAGCTGTCTTCAGTTGCCGGAAGATAAACACAGCTTCATCAGTCAGAAGAATACGAATACAGTACGGGGAGCGTGAGCGACCTGCCATTCCGTAAGCGGCTCGCATTGGGAAGCTCAGGTCGTTCACGCTCCCCGTACTGTATTCGTATAAATAGAAGGCTTCAACGGACATTAATGCACTTAATAATTCAACCGCGCGACGGAATCGAACCGCTGCTCAGAGGAATTAGTCAGGCGCAGAATAGTATAGAAGTAATCATCTATCGCCTCGATCGCCTCGAAATCGAGCAGGCGCTCGTTGAGGCCGCTGCGCGCGGTGTCTCAGTCCATGCCCTGATCACTTACACCAATCGTGAAGATCTTAAACAGATCAAAAAGTTCGAACGACGACTTGCCGAACGTGGCATAAAGGTCACACGCACCGCCGAAGACCTGGTCCGATATCACAGTAAAATAATGATCATCGACCGTCGCGTGCTCTATCTGCTTACCTTCAACTTCACGTTTCTCGATATTCATCACAGCCGCAGCTTCGGTGTGATCACCCATGAGCCGCACCTGGTGAAAGAGGCTATCA
>JAKEHZ010000296.1 GCA_022614735.1 Acidobacteriota bacterium
GCGGATTGCGGATTTGAAGAGAAGATTTCCATAATCAATCCGCAATCCGCAATCCGCAATCCGCAATCCCCACTCTCCCGCTCCCGCTCTCACTTCATCTTCCGCGTTTTCTTCTCCACCTTCTGTTCCCTCATTCGCTCTATAAACCTCTTCGTCACAGGAGATGATAAAACAATCGAGGTCGTCGTCGTTCCGTAAGGCAGAAGTCTTTCGATCAGCTCTTCCAGATGAGCCACTGAAGACACACGTACTTTCATAATAAAAGAATCGCCGCCCGTCCCGCGATGGCACTCGCTCACTTCAGTCAGCTCATCCACCAAATCCACGATCTGTGCAGACACGTTCCCCGTAATGCTCATCCGAATGAAAGCCGTGATCGGAAATCCGACTTTTTCCGGGGCCACATCAGCGTGATAGCCGGTGATTATCCCTGCATCCTCCATCCGGTGCACACGCTCTGTCACTGCCGGAATTGAGAGGCCAACCCTCCGTCCGAGCTCCGCAAAGGAGATACGCGCGTTCTGTTGAAGCTCGTGCAGAATATGCCATCCAATGTCATCGAGGAGTCTTTCGTTTTCTAAAGCCATTGTACAAACTACCTTAAATTATTAGCCCGGGTAACAACAATACCTTAAAACACATCTTCATCTGTCAGCAAACCAGTCCTATCATCGCATATGCCTGCGAAGGCAGGTATATGCACAGGAGGTAAAGCAATGTCATTCGAGCGAACAGAATGGGTTTGGCATAACGGTCAGCAGGTGTTCTGGGATGAAGCAAAAATTCATTCATCAGCCTTCGGTCTGCACTACGGCACAGGTGTTTTTGAAGGCATTCGCGCTTATGAAACTGTGGAGGGCCCGGTAATTTTCCGTCTGAGGGAGCATCTGGATCGGCTCTCCGCTTCGGCGAAAGTCTACGGCATTGAAATCCCTTATTCGCGTGAACAACTTACGGAAGCAATCAGCGATAACATAAGTTTCAACGATTTCAAAAATTGTTATATCAGACCAATAGCCTACTTCGACAGCGGAGGCCTGGGTATTCGCGCGATCTGCCCCGTAAGTGTGACGATCATCGCCTGGGAATGGGCCAATGCGATTAACGCAGAGAAAAAAGCCAGAGGCTTGCGGGTGACCGTCTCGCCCTGGAAGAAATTCCATTCGAGCATGCTGCCGACCACCGCAAAATCAACCGGGCAGTATCTCAACTCGATTCTGGCTGTGCGTGAAGCTGCCATGAGAGGTTATGACGAAGCCATCATGCTTGATGTTAACGGCAACCTCGCTGAGGGAGCAGTCGAAAACATCTTCCTGGTGCGCAATGGCAAAGTTCTGACAAATGACGAAAAGTCTTCGATCCTGCTCGGCATTACACGCGCTTCGGTGATCGAGATCGCCCGCAATCTGGGATTTGAAGTCGAAATCCGCGCCCTCTCACTCGACGATCTGTTCGAGGCAGATGAGGCTTTCCTGACCGGCACGGCAATCGAAATCGCGCCGATTCGCGAAGTTGACGGCCGGATCATTGGTGAAGGCAGATCGAGACCGATTACCGAAATGATTCAGAAGACCTTCTTCGAGATAGTTGCTGGTAGAAGTCCGAAGTATCGGCCTTGGCTGCACCCCGTGAGCAGTACGGTAGGTGTTGGCGCAATAGCATAGTGTCGAAAAATGCCTGAGGAGCGAACTCACGACAATGTCATAGCCTGGCGACCTGCCAGCGGATTGATCGCGCGTGCGCAACTGTCGCGCTTCATCTCTTTCTGCGGCCTCAAATCGTTTGACGAACTTTATCAGTGGTCAATCGATGATATCGCGTGGTTCACCGAGCGGTTGCTGCGTTTTCTCGATATTCAGTTCGACAAACCTTACACCAGAATCGTCGATCTCTCACGAGGCATCCAATGGCCGCAATGGTGCGTGGACGCAGAATTGAACATCTCCAAATGCTGCCTGGATCGTTGGATCGAAGATGAAGAGATGGCACAGATGCCTGCGCTCATCTGGGAAGGAGAAGAAGGGGAGACTAGAACTCTCAGTTATCAGGAGCTATGGAATGAGGTCTGTCTCTGCGCCGCCGGCTTGCGCGCCTGCGGTTTGAGGAAAGGAGATGCTGTCGGGATCCATCTACCCATGGTTCCGGAAACGGTGATCGCGCTGCTTGCAATCAATCGCATGGGCGGAATTGCGGTGCCGCTCTTTTCCGGCTACGGACCATCAGCAATCCAGTCGCGCCTGAGCGATGTCGGAGCCAGGGCTTTGTTCACGTGTGACGGCTTCCCACGCCGCGGCAAATTCGTCAACGCAAAACTTATCGCTGATGAAGCCATCTCGAATCTGGCTGACATCGTTCGTGTCTTTGTTGTCCGCCGTTCGGTGGAGACAGTACCGATGAGAGCCGGCCGCGACATCTATTTCGACCAGTTGATGGAAACGGGCGCGAAAAATGCCAAGTTCAGACATCCGGAGATCACCGAAGCCGAAGACCCTCTGATTGCTATTTACACCTCGGGTACAACTGGACGACCGAAAGGAATTTTACATACTCACTGCGGCTTTCCCGTGAAATCAGCGCAGGATATGTGCTTCGGCACCGATGTCGGACAAGGCACACGCATCTGTTGGCTGACCGATATCGGTTGGATGATGGGGCCCTGGCTGATTTACGGAGCGCTCATCCTGGGCGGCACGATTGTGCTTTACGACGGCGCTGCGGATTATCCGCATCCGGGACGGATCTGGGCTTTCTGCGAGCGGCACAAAGTCGAGGTACTGGGCATTTCACCCTCACTCGTTCGCGCCCTTGCGGCTCACGGTGATGAATGGGTAACAAAGAACGATCTTTCGAGCCTGCGTATTTTCGGTTCCACGGGCGAGCCATGGAATCCCGGCCCGTGGTGGTGGCTGTTTGAAAGAGTTGGAAGAAAAAATATACCGATCATCAACTATTCGGGTGGCACAGAAATCTCCGGCGGCATTCTCATGGGAAACCCCCTGCTGCCGATTAAGCCATGTTCTTTTTCGGCGCCCTGTCCGGGAATTGCTGCCGATGTGCTGGATGAGAACGGCAACTCGGTGCGCTGCTCAGTTGGTGAGCTTGTGATACGAAAACCATGGATCGGGCAGGCCCGTGGATTCTGGAAAGACCCGGATCGCTATTTGAACACCTACTGGTCGCGTTGGCCCGACATCTGGGTGCACGGTGACTGGGCTATGGTTGATGCTGACGGCTACTGGTACATCCTCGGTCGCAGCGACGACACATTGAAGATTGCCGGCAAGCGCGTTGGCCCGGCCGAAGTCGAATCAGTCCTGGTAGGGCATTCAGGCATCAGTGAAGCAGCCGCGATAGGTATACCTGATGAGCTGAAGGGCAACGCGATAGTCGTTTTTTGCGTCCTTTCAATGGGAACAGAGGCGAATGAAAGGCTGGCGGATGAGATAAAACTAAAAGTCGCAACGGAATTGGGCAAACCAATGCGGCCTGAAAAAGTTTTCTTTGTCCCTGCATTGCCGAAGACGCGCAATGCAAAAGTGATGCGCCGCATCATTCGCGCGGCCTATTTGGGCGAAGACCCCGGCGATATAACCGCGCTGGAAAATCCGGCGGCGCTTGAAGGGATTGCGGATTGCGGATTGCGGATTGCTAATCGAACCTGCTTTTCAAGCCGCAATTATGTTGAGGTTAAAGATATGTTCACAACAATGGTAACAACTACTGAAGATTTTTTGAGCAAAGATGTGGGATTTGAAGAGATCAGCATGCTGCCGATAGATCATCCGGGGGCACAGGACCTGGAGTATCGAGTGCGGCGCAACTTCATCGCGCGGTTAGCCAGGCGATACCGCGAGGACCCGGATCACGTCATACGGGATGTCGATTACATGCCGGAAGAGACTGAGATTTGGAGTCACGTTTATAATGAACTCGAAGAGACGCAGCAACGCCGCGCCTGTTCACTTTATCTCGATGCGAAACGTAAGCTCGGCATCAGCCGCGAGGTTATTCCACAATTGCGTGAACTCGATCAGAAGCTGCGCAAAGTCTCCAACTTTCGTCTCGCGCCAATCGAAGGCCTGGTAGAAACGCGCGCTTTTCTGAGTTGGCTCGGCAAGCGCACAATGCTCTGCACGCAGTATTTGCGCCATCATTCACGGCCCGATTACACGCCCGAGCCGGATATCGTGCACGAGATCATCGGCCACATCCCGAACTTCACCAATATCGATTTCGCCGACTTTTCTCAATTCATCGGTAAAGGCGCCGTGATTGCCGACGATGAGCAGTTAACGCAGTTGGGCCGGTTGTACTGGTTCACAGTCGAATTCGGTTTGGTCGAAGAAGGAAACGACATCAAAGCCTTCGGCGCTGGATTGCTGTCATCTTACAGCGAACTTGAACGCGCTTTCGGCAATGAAGTCGAAAGGCGCAAATTCGATCTGAAAGAGGTGATCGATACATCATATGATTATTCGGATATGCAGCCGGTGTTGTTTGTCATACCGTCTTACAGTTATTTGAAGAAGGTGACGCAGAAGTTTATTGAGAGTTTTTGAACGGCGATAGGAGGGCAGTTGTATGAATATCGATCCGCTCAAGATCAAACAAATTCATCATATCGAATTTTACGTCGGCAATGCGAAGCAGGCCGATTACTACTATCGCAATGCCTTCGGCTTTTCACGCATTGCCTATGCCGGTCTGGAGACTGGCGACCGCGGGAAGACCTCGTATGCTCTGCAGCAAGGCACAATAAGGCTTGCCTTGTCCTCGCCGCTCAATCCCGACTCGCATATCTCTGAGCACATCAGGAAACACGGCGACGGCGTGAAGGACATTGCGCTCGAAGTTGATGACGCCGACCATGCCTTCGAGATCGCAGTTTCCCGAGGCGCCGCGCCCAATGAAGCCCCGCACACTTTGAAAGACGATGACGGCCTGGTGCGTCGCGGGAGCGTGAAGATTTATTGCGACACGATCCATTCGTTCATCTCACGAAAAAACTACACCGGACCTTTTCTGCCGGGTTTTGTACCATCGAAAGTCACAGGACGCGAAGCCGGTTTGCTGCGGATTGATCACTTCGTCGCCAATGTGGAATTGGGTAAGATGACGGAGTGGGAAGAATGGTACAAGCGTATCTTCGGCTTTTCTCGCTTTATGACTTTCGACGACAAAGACATCTCGACCGAATTCAGCGCACTCAACAGCGTGGTCATGGCCAATGATTCGCGCAGCATCAAATTCCCTATCAACGAGCCTGCCAGAGGCCGCCGCAAGAGTCAGATCGAAGAGTATCTCGAGTGCTACTATGGCCCCGGTGTCCAACATATCGCGTTGCTCACGACCGATATCATCTCGACAGTAAGCAGGCTGCGGGAAAATGGCGTAGAATTTCTGGAAGTGCCGGATACCTATTACGAGGCGCTGAATCAACGTGTCGGGAAGATTGATGAGGATGTCGCGAAGCTGCGCAAGTTGAAACTACTGGTGGATCGTGATGAAAATGGATACTTGCTGCAAATCTTCACCAGGCCGGTTGAAGATCGCCCGACGCTGTTTTACGAAATCATCCAGCGCAAAGGCTGTCAGGGGTTCGGCAAGGGAAATTTCAAAGCTTTGTTTGAAGCGATTGAGCGCGAGCAGGCGATGCGTGGGAATTTAGTTTGAAGAGAGAATACGAAACAAAAGAAAAAGATGCTAGATGCTAGATGCTAGGACGCTAGGTGAGCGTCCTAGCATCTAGCATCTAGCATCTAGCATCTTTTTCTTTTGTTTCGTATTCTGAAAAAGGCATGCCGCCAATGAACTTTCAATACCAATCGGGTTTCGGCAACGAATTCTCAACTGAAGCGATTGCCGGCTCGTTGCCGAAGGGACAAAACTCCCCGCAGAAAGCTCCGTTCGCTTTATACGCCGAGCAGTTCAGCGGCTCACCCTTTACTGCTCCGCGAACAACCAATCGACGTTCGTGGCTCTACCGCATTCGCCCATCGGTCACTCACAAACCGTTCAAACAAATCTCAAACGGTTTGCTCCGCAGCGCACCTTTCAACGAAACAGATGCGACGCCCAATCAATTGCGCTGGGATCCGCTGCCGATGCCCAAAGAGCAGCTGGATTTTATTGACGGCATTGTCACGATGGCAAGTAATGGTGATGTAGGAATGTGTGTGGGCGCAGGTATTCACATTTATATGGCAAATGCGCCGATGCGCGACCGGTTCTTTTACAACGCCGATGGCGAAATGCTCATTGTGCCCGAGCGGGGGCGGCTGATGATCCACACCGAGCTTGGGGTGTTGGAAGTTACGCCGGGCGAAATTTGCGTCTTGCACCGTGGTCTGAAATTCAGCGTTGGTCTGCCGGATGGCGAAGCGCGCGGTTACATCTGCGAAAATTACGGTGCGCATTTTAAATTGCCTGACCTGGGGCTGATTGGCGCAAATGGACTGGCAAATTCCAGGGATTTCCAAATACCAGTCGCGGCCTACGAAGATCGAGATGGCGATTTTCGTGTCGTCGCGAAATTCCAGGGCAATTTATGGGAAGCTGTGATCGACCATTCGCCCCTTGATGTCGTCGCATGGCATGGCAACTATGCGCCTTATAAATACGACCTGGCGAATTACAACGCTGTTAACACGGTTAGTTTCGATCATCCCGACCCATCCATCTTCACCGTGCTCACATCGCCGTCAGATACTCCGGGCACTGCCAATGTGGATTTCGTTATCTTCCCACCGCGATGGATGGTAGCAGAACATACATTTCGACCTCCCTATTTTCATCGCAACGTGATGAGTGAGTTTATGGGCTTAATTTTCGGCCACTATGACGCGAAAGCCGAAGGTTTTGTGCCCGGCGGTGCGAGCCTGCATAATTGCATGTCCGGTCACGGGCCGGATGTTGAGGCTTACGAGAAAGCGAGCAATGCCGATCTGAAACCACAGCGTTATGAAAACACGCTGGCTTTTATGTTCGAAACCCGCTTCGTCATGCGCCCCACAAAATTTGCAATGGAGACAGCATCACTGCAGAAAGATTATCTTGATTGCTGGCAGGGATTGAAGAAACATTTTAAGCAAGGGTAAAGATGGTCCTCTCAATTCAGGATTTACTGACTGGGCTGATTGATTACGCCGGATTGTTCCCACCTGCTGCGCTGGATATGGCTTCGGCGGTTGGAAACTATGCAACTTATCGCCAGGGTGAGAACGCCAGATTCCTCGGGCGCTTCATTATCCCCGTTTCTGCGCTAGACGAATTCGAGCAGGCAGCAGCGGGTTACTGTGAGGACGGGTCGGAACACGATACATGGTTGTTGAGCGCGCTTGCGGGCGTCAGTCTCGACTCCGATTTGAAGAAGATAGATAATTTCAATGAATCCATATCGTTGAGAAGAAAGGCTATCATTGATAGCATAGAAATTAAGGTCGAGCGTCCTGCGGATATCGAGCGAGCAATAAACCTCATACCTGACACGCTCGAGGCTTATTTTGAGGTACCAATTGCCGGTGATCCGATTGACTTGATTAAGACCATTGCTGCCACAGGCGCGCGCGCGAAAGTACGAACCGGTGGCGTAACTGCTGATGCGTTTCCGTCATCATTTAACCTCGCTCGTTTTATCAAAGCCTGTGCAGATGAAGATGTCCCATTCAAAGCGACTGCCGGATTGCATCATCCCTTGCGTTCGGTCAACAAGTTGACTTATGAACCAGACAGCGGGATGGCACTGATGCACGGATTCCTGAACGTCTTTCTCGCCGCCGCTTTTGCATACAACGGGATGAGAGTTGAACAGCTTGTGGAATTGCTCGAAGAAAAATCTCTGGAAGCATTTCAGTTCGACAGCGGTTGCGCTGTTTGGCGCGACCAGATGGTCGTCAGAGGCCAGTTGCGCAATGCACGCAGTCTATTCGCAATTTCTTTCGGCTCCTGCTCGTTTGATGAGCCGTTTGAGGGTTTGAAAAAAATAGATCTATAGCCTTTAAGAAAAACATTTTTCATTTTTCAATTTATATTTTTCATTTGTCATTGAAAGAGCGCGGTTTTTCAATGACAAATGAAAAATATAAATTGAAAAATGAAAAATGTTTTTCTTAAAGGCTATAGCATGAGGGGTTTGCTATGCCCTCCTCGACCAATGAGACTCACAATCCGAATCTGAAAAGCTGGGTCAAATCTGCCAATGACCCGAACACGGATTTCCCGATCCAGAATTTGCCGGTGGGGCTTTTCACCAGGAAATACGTCGAAGAATTGCCCCGCATCGGCGTCGCCATCGGCGATCAGATACTCGATATGTCAGCCGTAACCGATACGATCTGGGAGACGGTCTTTGAGGATATGATCGTCGACGCATGCTCCGTCGAATCGCTCGATTTTCTGATGATGCTCGAACCCGAAGAACAATCGGAATTTCGCCGGCGCGTGAACCGGCTGTTGCGGGCAGACAATTTCGGCGATGAACGCTACTTCGCTGAAGGCTGTCTGGTTTCAATGGATGAAGTCGAAATGCACGTGCCCGTCGAAATCGGCGATTACACAGATTTCTACGCTTCTATTTCTCACGCCACCAACATAGGCAAAATGTTCCGCCCCGATCAACCTCTAATGCCGAATTACAAATGGGTTCCCATCGGCTACCACGGACGAGCATCATCAATCGTCATAAGTGGATCACCGATCCGGCGCCCTTCAGGCCAAACCAAAGCCGACAACACCGAAACGCCTACGTTCGGCCCGAGCGAAAACTTGGACTACGAACTCGAAGTCGGATTCTTCATCGGATACGGCAACGACCAGGGCGAGTCGCTCAAGATAGCCGACGCTGAGGAACACATCTTTGGTTTGTGTCTGGCTAATGACTGGTCAGCGCGCGACATTCAGCGATGGGAATATCAGCCTCTGGGGCCATTCTTATCGAAAAGTTTCGCAACAACAATCTCTCCGTGGATAGTCATGAGGGAAGCGTTAGCGCCTTTCCGCGTACCGGCATACAAACGACCTCAAGGTGATCCGCAACCTCTGCCTTATCTCGATTCGCTCAAGAATCGAGAGCGCGGCGGTTTCGACATCAAGCTCGAGGTCCACCTGTCAACCGAGCAGATGCGTGAAAAAGGAATAGCCCCGCATCGTTTGAGCAGTAGCAACGCCAGAGACCTTTACTGGACATTCGCACAGATGCTCACACACCACACGAGCAACGGATGCAACATGCGTCCTGGCGATCTGATCGCGAGCGGAACAGTATCAGGCACAACCAAAGACAGTTTCGGCTGTTTGCTCGAATTGACTTCGCGTGGAACAGAGCCGATTCGATTGCCCGGTGGAGAAGAGCGGAGATTCCTGGAGGACGGCGATGAAGTGATCTTTCGAGGCTACTGTGAGCGCGACGGATTCAGGCGGATCGGATTTGGCGAATGCCGAGGAATTGTCATGCCTGCCAATTAGAAGAGAGTTTGATTGCGGATTGCGGATTGCGGATTGCGGATTTGAAGAGATTTCAGCAATTCAGGTACTGGTTCCCTTTAAATCCGCAATCCGCAATCCGCAATCAAACGCCTTCCCTTACTCGAATAAGCTCAGGTAATGTTTTCCCAATCTCGTCGTTGATAACCAGATCAGCAATGTCGTCCATTGGCGTCGGTGTACGATTGATGATGATCAGCGCAGCGCCACTGCGTTTGGCTAACTCCGGCAGCGCCGCCGCCGGATAAACAACAAGTGAAGATCCAACTGCCAGGAACACATCACAGTCGCGGGATGCTTCGACGGCCAATTGCATCTCGCGCGCAGGCATCGCCTGGCCAAACGAGATCGTGGCTGGTTTGAGCACCCCCCCGCACAGATCGCATTCCGGCGCAAGCTCGCCCTCTTCGACTCGTCTCACCGCTTCATCCATCGTGATGCGTTCGTTGCAAGTTAAACAAGCAGCCTCAGTCGTCGTGCCATGCAGTTCAATCACCAGGTCGGGGTGAGTGCCCGCGTTTTGATGGAGACCGTCAATGTTCTGCGTGATCATTGCGCGCAGCTTACCCTGCCGTTCCAGCTCGACGAAGGCCAGATGGCCGGCATTCGGTTTGGCATCGCGCATCTCGGGCCACATCGCCACTTTCTGCCGCCAGTACTCGATGCGGCCTGCACGGCTGCGGACGAACTCGCTGAATTCGATCATGCGATTGTTGGCCCAAATGCCGCCTGGACTGCGAAAATCGGGAATGCCGGATTCGGTCGAGATTCCTGCGCCGGTAAATCCGACAATGTGATTCGCTCTTGCGATTAGTTCGACAGCTTCGGAGAATTTCATAGGACTCGTTTTATTTGCTGGTTTGACACCAGCCGACCACTCTGACAATCTGAATTATGACATCTTGATCAATTTACGGTTAGGAGAAAGTTAATGAAATTACAGCCGGCCCTCATCTGTTTCGCCATTTCTTTCTGCTTATTTGCTATGGCTTGTCAGGACTCATCAAAGGATACCTCGCGGAAGACACAATCAAATATCGTCATCGCAAAATTAGATGACCCAGGCGATGTTCATTCGTACGCAAATCCCGAGCAGGTGCGCGTGCGCCACGTCGATCTAGATCTCGAAGTTCTCTTTGATCGCAAAGTGCTGAAAGGCACTTCGACATTGACACTGGATCGTCCACCGACGGGCAATCACCCGCTCAAGCTGGATACGCGTGATTTAAAGATCAACAAGGCCGAAAGCTCGAATGATGGCACGAACTTTACACCCACTCAATTCAAACTCGGCGAAGCCGACAAAATCCTTGGAGCGCCGCTCGTTATTCAACTTCCTGCACAAGCTACCAAAGTCCGTGTCGAATACGAAACCAGCCCCAAGGCATCCGGCGTTCAGTGGCTCGAACCCGCGCAGACCGCTGGCAAGAGTCATCCTTACGTCTTCACGCAATCGCAGGCAATTCACGCGCGCAGTTGGATTCCGCTGCAGGACTCGCCGGGTGTTCGAGTGACTTACGCGGCGCGAATCCGCACTCCCAAAGAGCTGCGCGCTGTAATGAGCGCCGAGCAGGACCCGAATGCGCCACGGAATGGCGATTACCGCTTCAATATGCCGCAACCGATCCCGCCTTACCTGATCGCGCTTGCCGCCGGTGATATCGCTTTCAAACAATTGGGTACGCGCGCTGGCGTTTATACCGAACCTGCGATGCTCGAAAAAGCTGCGCGCGAGTTTGAGGACACGGAAAAGATGATCCAGGCAACCGAAAAGCTTTATGGGCCATATCGCTGGGGGCGTTACGATATTCTCGTTTTGCCGCCGAGTTTCCCGATTGGTGGCATGGAAAATCCGCGACTGACCTTCGCCACGCCCACGATTCTTGCGGGAGATAAAAGCCTCGTTTCCCTGATCGCTCACGAGCTTGCGCATTCCTGGTCAGGCAACCTGGTGACGAATGCAACGTGGCGTGACTTCTGGCTCAACGAAGGTTTCACCACGTATCTGGAACGTCGTATAACCGAGGAGATATATGGACGCCCACGTGAAGAGATGGAAGCTGTGCTGGCGAAACAGGCCGTTGAAAAAGAGTTGGCCGAGTTCGATGACCGGGATGAGATTCTCCACATCGATTTGACTGGTCGAGATCCGGACGAAGGCGTTACCCAAGTCCCTTACGAGAAGGGCGCGCTGTTTCTACGCAGCCTCGAAGAGACATTCGGACGCGAACGGTTCGATCAATTTCTGAAAGGCTATTTCGATCACTTCGCTTTTCAAAGTATCACGACGGCCGATTTCGTCGCTTATCTGAAAAAGAATCTGCTCGATGCAAACCCGCAGCTTGCGGCGAGAGTGACGGTAGACGACTGGATTTACAAACCAGGCTTGCCCGCGAGTGCGCCACAACCGAAATCTGACGCTTTTGCCATAGTCGAGCAGCAGGCGACCGGGTGGCTGCAGGACAAAACTCCGGCAACAAAGCTTCAGACTAAAAACTGGTCAACGCAGGAGTGGTTGCATTTCCTCCGATTTTTGCCTGAACAACTGAGCCCGCGGCAGATGCAGGAGCTTGATCGCGCCTTCAAATTGACGAAGACCGGCAACGCAGAAATCGCACATCAATGGCTCTTGATAGCCATTCGAAACAAATATGAACCTGCATATCCTCGCCTTGAAGAGTATTTGACCTCAATCGGCAGGCAGAAGCTGATCAAGCCGCTCTATGAAGAACTGGTGAAGACGCCGGAGGGCCGCGACCGCGCTCTGCAGATCTATCGCAAGGCGCGAGCCGGATATCATCCGATTGCGGTTACTGCGGTAGATAAGATTGTGAAGTGGGAATTTTGATTGCGGATTGCGGATTGCGGATTGCGGATTGCGGATTGCGGATTGATGTACAGCAACCTTTCCAGGTTGCTGTTGTTTCGCCAATGGTCACATCAGCGAGTCAACAGCAACCTGGAAAGGTTGCTGTAC
>JAKEHZ010000041.1 GCA_022614735.1 Acidobacteriota bacterium
GGGACGAATGCAGCGTTGCTTTTCAAACGATACGAAAAGTGAAGTAGAAGAGAGAATGCGAGGCAACAAGAATTGGCGAAAATAGACGAAACAAGCGAAAATGGGCACCTTTCGCTTGTTTCGTCTATTTTCGCCAATTCTTGTTGCCTCGCATTCTCTCTTCTACTTCACTTTTCGTATCGTTTGAAAAGCAACGCTGCATTCGTCCCACCAAACCCAAAACTATTGGACAACGCGTAACGAATACTCGCCGCGCGCGGCTGGTTCGGTACGAAATCAAGATCGCATTCCGGGTCCGGGGTTTCGTAATTGATCGTCGGCGGCAGCATCTGATGATAGACAGTAAGCGTGGTGACTCCCGCTTCGAGCCCGCCAGCGCCGCCCAGCAAGTGTCCGGTCATTGATTTGGTCGAGCTGGCTGCGAGTTCATAAGCGTGATTGCCGAAGGCAGATTTGATCGCATTGGTTTCGTTAACATCACCGACCGGAGTCGATGTCCCGTGAACGTTGATGTAATCCACCTCGTTCGGGTCAATTCCTGCATCTTTCATCGTTTTAAGCATAACACGGCGAGGGCCATCCAGATCCGGCATAGTAATATGGAAAGCATCGCTGGTCATTCCGTAGCCTACGACTTCGGCATAAATCCTGGCGCCCCGCGTCATTGCATGCTCGTGTTCTTCGAGGACCAAAATCCCCGCCCCTTCACCAATGACGAAGCCATCACGGCCTTTGTCAAATGGGCGTGAGGCACTCGGCGGGTCCTCGTTGCGTGTCGAAAGTGCGTGCATTGCCGCAAATCCGCCAATCGACATCGGTGTAATAGCGCCTTCAGTTCCGCCACAGATCATCGCCGTAGCGTCGCCGCGCTGGATGATTTTGAAACTGTCACCCAGGGCGTGCGCGCCGGAACTGCAAGCCGTCGCAGTGGCGGAGTTCGGCCCTTTCGCTCCGCTGTAGATCGAGACGTAACCTGAGGCGAGGTTGATAATCGATGCCGGGATGAAGAAGGGTGAGATGCGTCCCGGCCCACCTTCCAACATCTTCGAGTGCTCACGTTCGAAGACGCTGAAACCGCCAATGCCGCTGCCGATGAAAACTCCGACCCCTTCCGCGTTCTCCTGAGTGATTTTCAATCCGGAATCAGCGAGCGCCTCTTTCGCAGCCGCGATAGCAAAGTAGATGAAATAGTCCATCTTCTTGAGTTCTTTCTTCTCGACAAATTTGAGCGGCTCGAATCCCTTGGTTTCAGCAGCGAAACGAACTTTATGTTGGCTGGTGTCGAAGCGCGTGATGTAATCCACACCGCTGTGGCCGGCAATCAAACCAGACCATGTCTCCTCGGTTGTGTTGCCGAGCGGGCTGACCAGGCCGATACCGGTGACTACCACTCGCCTCTTGATTATCTGGTTGTTCACGAATTTCTTCCTCTTCTGAGATCTCAAATTTGAAATTTGAGATATGAGATAACGCCACTCCCTGTAGTAGAAACTGAATCAGCCACAAAAAGACACGAGCGATACAAAAGTAATCCGAAGTTCAATCAGCTTTTGTATATTTAGTGCCTCTTGTGGCTCATTCTTTCGCGCGGGCGATGAGACTTTAGCGCCTATTTTTTGTGCTCATCGATGTAGGCGATGGCATCGCGCACGCTCTGAATCTTTTCGGCCTCTTCGTCAGGGATCTCGATCCCGAACTCCTCCTCAAAGCGCATTACCAGTTCGACCGTGTCGAGCGAATCTGCTCCGAGATCGTCGATGAAACGCGCATTCGGGGTTACTTCCGATTCATCCACCCCAAGCTCATCTACAATTATCTGTTTAACCTTATCTTCGATTGATTCTGCCATGAGTTCCTCCAAAAGTGATTGCGGACTTATGATTGCGGATTGCGGATTGCGGATTGCGGATTGATTGCGGGAAACTTCTCTTCAAATCCGCAATCCGCAATCCGCAATCCGCAATCATTAGTCCGCGATCACATATACATACCACCGTTTACATTTATTACCTGGCCCGTAATATAGCCTGCCTCATCTGAGGCGAGAAATGCAACCGCATAGGCTATGTCAAGATCTGTCCCTGGACGTTTCAACGGGATCTGCTCGAGCATTGCATTGCGTGCCGTTTCGTTCAAAGCCGACGTCATCGGTGTCTCGATGAAACCCGGAGCAATGGCATTGACCGTGATGTTGCGCGAAGCGTATTCGCGCGCGACTGCTTTTGTGAATCCGATGATGCCCGCTTTTGCCGAGATGTAATTCACCTGGCCGACATTGCCTGACTGGGCGACGACCGAAGTCAGATTAATAATGCGGCCGCGACGGGCTTTGGTCATCATCGGCAATACCTGCTGGGTCAGCAGGAAAACCCCCGTCAGATTGGTATTGATCACATCAGACCAATCCTCTCGCTTCATGCGTAACATCAATCCATCGCGCGTAATGGCTGCGTTGTTGACCAGGATACTAACCGCACCGAGCTCAGATGAGACCTTTTCAACGGCGGCCTTGATCTCATCAGCATTGGCCAGATCGCCACGTACCGCCACCGCGCGACGACCCCCTGCTCGTATTTCATCAGCAACGGCTTCACATTTATCCAGCGAACGAGCCATCACTGCGACATCGGCGCCAAACTCGGATAAGACCTTAGCCGTGGCCCGACCGATACCTCGCGAGCCGCCGGTCACCAGCGCGATTTGTCCTTTAAGATTAAACATATTTGATTGCGGACTACTGATTGCGGATTGCGGACTGCGGATTGCGGATTTAATAGGAACTTCCTTCTAAATCCGCAATCCGCAATCCGCAATCCGCAATCCGCAATCCCACGTCCTTCCCTGATTCTCTGGCGATTGCCTTGACCAGACCGGTCAACACTTTACCCGGACCAACTTCAACAAAAGTATCAACGCCCTGGTCGAGCATATACATGACGCTTTCGGCCCAACGCACTGGCGCAGAAATCTGGCGAATGAGTGCTCCGCGGGCTTGCGCGCCGGCAGTCACGAACTCCGCATCTACGTTGTTAATAATAGGGAATGAGAGATCATTGAAAGTCGTTGCTTCAAGTAATTCTGCCATTTTCTCCTGCACCGGCAACATCAAAGCCGAATGGAATGGCGCGCTGACTTTGAGCATTATCACACGCTTTGCGCCTCGCGTTTTGCATTCCTCAACTGCGCGTTCGACAGCTTCCTTATGCCCGGCGATAACAATCTGTGTCTGCGAATTGAAATTGGCCGGTGCACAAATTTGATCTCGAGCAGCAGCGGCGCAAGCTTCGGAAACTCTGCTGGCATCAATTCCCAGGACCGCAGCCATGGCGCCGGTGCCAAGAGGCACAGCCTCCTGCATCAATTCGCCTCGGCGACGTACCAGGCGGACCGCATCGCTCAAACTCAGAGCCCCGGCGGCGACCAGTGCAGAGTACTCACCCAAACTATGGCCGGCAACGAAATCAGGGTTAATGCCTCTTTCAGACAGCAAGCGATAAGCTGCAACCGATACAGCCAGGATAGCTGGTTGCGTACTGGCAGTGAGTTGTAGAGTCTCTTCCGGGCCATTGAAGCAGAGGCTGCTCAAACTAAAGCCAAGCGCACGATCCGCTTCGTCAAAAACTGCGTGAGCGGCTGGAAATGCCTGGGCCAGCTCTCGCCCCATACCGGCGTGTTGTGAACCCTGACCGGGGAAGATGAATGCGGTTTTACCCATAGACTATCAACTGATCACCGCCATCCGACCGAGTTCGCTCTCGATACGTTCGCTCAATTTGCCTTTGTAAAACTCTTTGGCGACGCGGATAGCGTTCCGGATCGCTTTAGCGTTAGAGCTGCCGTGGCATATCACGCAGATCTGCTTGCAACCCAGCAGCGGCGCGCCGCCGAACTCCGAATAATCAAGGCGCTTTTTGACGCTGCGGAATGCATTAAGCGATAGCATCGCTCCGATCTGCGTCAGGATTGTCTGCCCGAGCTCAGTCTTGAGCAGACCCATAATCGCTTCAACCAGGCCCTCGCTCGTTTTCAAGATGACATTGCCTGTGAAGCCATCAGAGACTATCACGTCGACATCGCCGGTGAAGATGTCGCGCCCTTCGACATTGCCGATAAAGTTAATGGGCGCCGCCTTCATGAGATTCAGAGTCTCTCTGGTCAATTCGTTCCCTTTGACATCCTCTTCGCCGATGCTCATCAAGCCGACATTTGGGTTGCGCACGCCGAGGATCGATCGCGAGTAGATTGAACCCATAATCGCGAACTGTTTGAGATGCTCGGGCTTGCATTCGGCATTTGCCCCGACATCGAGCAGAACAGTGCCAACTCCTTTGAGCGTGGGGAAGATGCCTGCGAGAGCCGGTCGGTCGACCGAGGGAAGAGTGCCAAGCATGAGTTTGGCCGTCGCCATGACGGCGCCCGTATTGCCCGCGCTCACCAGACCGTGCGCCTTTCCTTCGCGTACCAGTCTGGCTGCCACACGAATTGAGGAATCTCGTTTACGACGCACAGCTTGCGCCACCGGATCATCCATAGTGATGATTTCTCTCGCATCGATGATTTCGATATGGAGGCGTTGTTTGCGTGGATTGGGCACGCCTTGATGTTCCAACTCAGCGCGAATGCGTTCTTCCTGCCCGACAAGAAGAATGCGTGCGCGCAGATCGTGTGCAGCCTGAATGGCGCCTTCAACCTCGATGGCGGGGGCATTATCCCCACCCATTGCATCAACTGCAATTGTGGTGAGCATTGGACAAGGATGAAGGATGAGGGATGAGGGATGGTGGTGGGATGTGCCACAAGATCATATCCTCATCCCCGAATTTGATGAGCTTATAGCCCTTTTTCAATCACTATGCGCCCGTGATAAAAACCGCAGGACACGCAAACACGATGTGGAAGTTTCATCGAGCCGCAATTCGGGCAGGCAATCAGGTTGACGCGCTTAAGCGCGTCATGTGATCGCCGCTTTCGGCTGCGCGATTTTGAATGACGTCTTTTAGGATTTGGCATGGTTAATCTCCCAATAAAAATAATTGCAGTATTTTGAATGCGGACTACTGATTGCGGAATGCGGATTTGATAATGAAAGTTTCTCTTAAATCCGCAATCCGCAATCCGCAATCCGCAATCAGTAGTCCGCATTCAACAGTCACATTGCTCAACATTCAAGTCTGCGCCGCACTGCGTGCATAACCCCCGGCAGTCTTCACGGCAGAGCACGCGGCTGGGCAGGTTCAGTTCCAATTGCTCGAGCACCATCTCATCGAGATTGATCTCATCGTTCTCGTACATAGCGAAGTCAAGATCACGAGAGTTTAACTCGATTTCGCCTGTTCTGCTTTCGCCTGTATCCTCAGGGGTATAGAAGAGATCGACTGGAATCTCGAAGTTCAGAGGTACTTGGTTCAAACAACGATCACAAGGAGCCACAAGCAAAGCTTTAATATTGCCGCGTAGCCGCATATCCATACCCGCGCGATCCACGCGTCCGGTCACCAGAGGCGGTTCCTGCAACTCAAACTCAAAATTGCCGGTATCGAGTTCGCCTGCCTGATATTGATGCTTGAAACGGAGCCCGTCAACAGGCAAGCGCACTAGCGAGATAATCATCTTTCCCTCGGTGCTGGCAAAGTGACTAATTATATTTGGGGTCAAATGTTTGTCAACCTGTGTGAACGGGGCTACGTACCAACCGCGTACTCATCCCGGTTCTACGACACGGTTAACTGAAGACTGTGCAAATTAAATTTGGTTGTTATCAACAAAAACAGGCTTATCGAGAAAGCGGATTCACCGCCGAGGCGCAGAGATCGCAGAGGAAGCGCAGAGTGCTCACATGAACTCCCGTTAACTCTCTGCGTCTCCTCTGCGATCTCTGCGCCTCGGCGGTGAATCCGCTTTCATAATTCGAAACGATAGATTCAACTGGGCTTTTATTTGCACCAGCTTCAGTTAACTGATCTCCTGGGGTTCATCGAGAGGCGTGACCGGATCAATGAATATCCAGCAAAATGCCCCCAGAAAATATATGGCGGCGGAGATGTAGAACGTGATTGCCCAATTTTGATTGGTCGCCAGAAGGATGTAACCCACCGCTAACGGTCCGAACGCGCCGCCAAGATTTCCCATCATATTCATGCTGCCCGACAGAGTGCCGGCATACTTGCCACCGACGTCCATGCAGGCGCTCCAGCTCGGCGGCATGACGAGATCGTTGGAGAAGCTGGCCAGTCCCATGGCGACCATCGCCCACAACGGATCCGCGATATTGACCGAGAGTACCAGACACGACGAAGCACCGAAGAAGCCTATCCCGGAGAGCCAGCGACGCACGGCTCTGACATTGCCGGTCCGGTGTTCCAGGTAGGTCGAGAGATAGCCGCAGAAGATCGACCCCAGCCCGCCGAAAAAGAGGGGCAGGATGGCCAGTAGCGCGCCCTTCGTCATTGACACGCCTCGCGCTTCTTGCAGATAGGTCGGTAACCAGGTGATATAGAAATACCAGCCGTAAGCCAAACATATATACTGCGCCCAGAGCAACCAGACCGTCTTGGATTGCAGAAACCTCCTCCACGGGACCGGCCCGTGAGAGGCGATCACAGTTTCGGCCGGCGGCAGTATCGCTTTCTCTGCTTGGTTGAGGCTGGGATGTTCACGCGGATTGTCACGGTACCATCGGAAAAAGAAGATCGCCCAGATCACGCCGATCCAGCCGAAAATTTCGAACGCACGCCGCCAGGAGAGGTGATTGAGTATGAGCGCTACCAGGAGCGGGGTAAACGCGCCGCCCCAGCGCGCCGAGAGCCACATAATGCCTTGCGCTCGCACTCGCTCAGACTTCGGCAGCCAGGTCGTGAAAGCCCTCGTGAGGTTGGGGAAACAACCCGCCTCACCTGCGCCAAACAAAAAGCGCGTCACCAGCAGTGAAGTAAGATTCCAGACCCAACCCGTAGCGGCGGTGAAGAACGACCACATGAGGACGACGCGCATCAACACCTTGCGCGCGCCATAGCGGTCACCCATCCAGCCGCCGGGAATCTCAAACAGAGCATAAGCGAGGCCGAAGGCAAAAAAGGCCCATCCCATCTGATCCTTCGTCAGCCCCAAATCTCGACTGATAAATGGAGCTGCCTGCGAAATGCAGACGCGATCGATGTAAGTGATAACTGCCAGTGTGATGGCGAAGAAAATAACCCAGTAGCGTGCGCGAGTGGGTTGGTCGAGCGCTGTTTCAACTGTTGATGGTTGAATTACTTTTTCGGCGATCTGTTGTTCCATTTGCACCTTCCATGGCGGAGTTATGCTGTTTCACGATGGCGCACGAGTTCGACCGAACAATGCGCATGCGTTGCTATTGCGTGTGAGACCGAGCCGAGTAAGAATTTCTTTAATCCCCTATAACCATGTGAACCGATGACAATCAGTTCAGCCCTCCAATTTTCGGCCTCCTCCAGAATCACATCTCTGGCCAGACCATCTTTTATCTCACTGGTGATGGTCAGATTTGCAACATCGCTGGCTCTGATTTTCTCGACCGCATGTCTAATTGCAGAGTCCGCCTGTTCTCGAGCAGCCTTGTCAAGTTCTACATAATAATTCTCAGGCAATACCCAGGTGTCGGTTGTCGGGACATAGGCCGGCTCGACGACAGAGATAACTTTAACTTCACTCTCCGCCGGCCAGGGGCGGTCGGCAACTGCGCTGACTGCTGCTTTGCTGCAATCTGAACCGTCAGTGGCCAATAGAATTTTCATAATTATTACTCCTTTTATCATTGAGACTTAAATCAATCAAATATTATGATCGGAATATGAATAAAGATTATGGATTTGATAAAAGAGAACTGGCGATACTCAAACGTCTATCCAGTCCGGAGAAAGTTCAACACTTCCTTGATTATAAAGTGAATTACAACAAGGAAGAAGAGGATGAGACCTGTCGCTCGCCGCGCCGGGTCCTCCGCGACCGATTGGCCCACTGTGCTGAAGGGGCCTTCTTTGCAGCTGCTGCTTTATGCCTGAACGGTCACGAACCGTTGATCGTAGACCTCGAGGCTGTGCGTGACGACGATCACCTGCTGGCTGTTTTCAAAGAACACGGCCATTGGGGTGCAATCGCAAAATCGAATTATGCGGGCTTGCGATATCGCGAACCTGTCTACCGCACCATTCGCGAACTCGTCATGTCGTATTTCGATCACTACTACAATCCGCGAGGCGAAAAGACACTGCGAGCATTTTCAAAGCCCGTTAATCTGAAGCGATTTGATCGTCTCAACTGGATGACGACTGAATTTGACCTCTGGGAGATCTGCGAATTCTTCTGCACTATCCCACATTCGCGCGTCATGACCCTGCAGATGGAACGCAAGCGGCGTCAGATGGATCAGAGACTTTTTGAAGCGGGATTTGTGGGCGCAGTTAAATAAAGTTTCAACACAAAGGGTCAATATGAAACCTGTCGTATTTTCTCTAGCCCTTCAAGATGCGGTTGATCTCGGCCAGATAACCCCTGGCAATTTGCTCGTCCGGTGACTCGCCCAGTGTAGCTCTGATCAGAGCGGAATAGAACCATTGCAGATCCCGTTCGACTTCGGATGTTGAGTAGAGCCGTGCGTTGAGCTGCACCTGACTCAGATCGGCCGGGAGACCGAGCGCTTTCCCGCCAAGCGGGGACAATTTGAGGTAGATCACGGCGACAGAGCTGAGATCTCCGGTTGCGTCGGTCACTGCCGGCGAATTGTCGGGGGAGATTGGTGCCTGTTTCAATAATTGTTCAAATGTGCGAGGTACAGGAGGTGCCGTAGTGATGCTGCCCTGTGTGGCGAGCAGCGTGGCTTTTACATTCTCCGCCACGCGCTTTTGTCCATTCGGCGATTTCACTGTGAAGCTTCCGGTCAAAACTAGTTTTCGATTGACTAGTTCCGCAGTTTGAGGCGCGAAGACGAATTGGTATTTCGCCTTGTCGGCTGCGATTATACCGGCGAAGCCGCGCCCGGAAGGCAATGCGTGAATAGAGTAAAGCTTTCTTGCAGCGTTTTTCTTGCCGGATGCGATTTGGATCGGTTCAAACATGATCGATTCTCCTGCAGTCTACAGATTCCCACGTCTCAATTCTTCCGCCAGATACTCGCACGCGCGAATCGTCAATGCGAGGATGGTCAGCGTCGGGTTTTGATTAGCTGCGCCCACATACGCCGCGCCATCCGTCACGAAGACATTTTTGATGTCATGCATCTGGTTGAATTTGTTGAGCACTGATTTTTTCGGGTCATCACCCATCCGCGCCGTGCCGAGCTCGTGAATGATGCGTCCGGGCACGGTCAATTGGCGGAAGACGTTGATCTCCTGCGCACCGGCCTCGCGCAAGATGGACTCAGCCATATCGGCGGCGTCTTTCCCCATATCGCGTTCATTGTCCGAATGTTGAATGTGAACTTTCAACACCGGAATGCCCCAGGCATCGACCACGCCGTCCGGGTCGATTTCGACGAAATTTTCAAAACGCGAGAGCATATTTGCTCGTGTCGTGAGACCTACCGGGGTGACGTACCAGCGGCGCACCTGTTTTTTGAATTCGCTCCCGAAACCATCGAGCCTGCGCGCGACGCCCGGAAATGCGCCGATTGACGAACCACCTTCAAACCCATATCCGCGGATGAACTTCGGATGCCTGGTAGCTTTGTCCAGATTGCGGAAACGCGGAACGAAAATCCCTGATGACTTGCCATCTTCATTGATTGTGTCGCGTCCGGCGAACATTGGGAAGACACCGCTCGCTCCGGTCCCGCCAAAATGGTCGACCAGGTAATGCCCGAGTACTCCAGACGAATTACCCAACCCATTTGGATGCTCACGTGTTTTCGAGTTGAGCAAGATACGCGTCGATTCGAGCGTCGATGCTGCGACGATGACCGCTTTACCGGAAAATTCGAACTCCTGATACGTGAGGCGATCGACGACAGCTACGCCTCTGGCTTTACCGGTCTTTGTGTCGACGATGATGTGACGAACGATCGAGTTGGGCCGAAGCTCCATTCGTCCCGTGGCTCTTGCAGCAGGCAGCGTTGAGGCGAGCGAATTGAACATTGCGCCGACACTACATCCATTGCCGCAGCTGCCGCAGTAATGGCACTGCGCGCGCCCGTACTTTGCGTGTTGCGGTTTGACTGCCGTCAGCATCGCAACGCGCGGTTGAATGAGCTTGATACCGAGTTTCCCTGCGCCATTCTTCAAACGGACTTCACCGCAGGTTAATGCCATCGGCGGAAGATACTTTCCATCCGGCTGCCACCAGAGACCATCATTGTTACCGCTGACGCCAATCCATTCTTCGGCTTTATTGTAATAAGGTGCGATCTCTTTGTACTCGATCGGCCAATCGACATCGAAGTCGTCCTGAGTCCTGGCCTTAAAGTCGAGATCGGAAAGCCTCCACGACAGTCGCCCCCAATGCAAGGTCTTACCTCCGACGATGCGAGCACGCACCCATAGGAACGGTTTGCCCGGCTCGGTAGTGTAGGGATGCTCCGAGTCTTTGATATAGAAATGACGGCTGAATTCGCCCGCGGTGTCCTGCATCCATTGCTCGCGCTGTTTCCATCCCGGTGGACCGAAGCCGCGATACATCGATTGGTAAGCAAATTTGTTCATCGAGAAATCGCGCGCGGGATCTATCGGTGGACCGGCTTCGAGCACTAGCACTTCGAATCCTCGTTCGGTCAGCTCTTTCGCGGCCATTCCGCCCGATGCGCCGGAGCCGATGATGATCACATCGTAGACCTTCTTGGTCGAAGAGTTTTTCCTTTGCACAATACCTCCACAAAACTCGAGGAAATTATTTTATTGAATTGTGTTGGTCAAAGATTTGATGCGGCGAACCGTAGCATATTGGTTTTGAGCTATCAAGGTAATGCCTCAGTTTTCAGTGGCAATTCACCACGGATTGACACGGATGCGACGGATTTTCACGGATTTAATCCGCGCTCATCCGTGTCAATCCGTGGTGAATTGCCACTGAAAACTGAGGCGTTACCTATTAAGAGAGCGTAGGCTTCTTCAGATTCTCTCCCTGCACCTGGCTCCATTGCAGTCCGAATCTCGCGAGATACTTTCGCAGTCTGTCTGCGTCATTAACAGTCTTTTTATGTTCTCGCGAGGAATTGAAGAGGGTGCGCCCGGCTTCTGAAAGTGTGTGATGTTCACGAGATACCTTGATTACAGCTGCTAATTGCATCCGATCGAAGAGGTCGATCTCCGCGAGTTTGTCCGCGTCGAGCAACTGTTCAACCATCTCGTCTTCTATTTGTTTCTCTTGTGGTGACCAGGTTGCACACAGGCGACCGATCTCTTCTTCAACAATCTCAGTTGAGATTCTCCCGCCCGGCGCCAAAGTAGACATGCGAATAATCGCGCCATTGAGATCGCGGAAATTCCCTTGCCAGCGGGCATCCGATGAAACAGCGAACTTCAGGAACCGCGCACGGGCTTCCTGACTGAAAGTGACGCGTGTACCGTTTCGCCGCGCATATTGATCGAGTTCGTATTCGAGATTCGGCTCAATGTCCTCAATGCGTTCCCGCAGACCCGGCAACCGGAATGTCCAAAGATTGATTCGCGCAAGCAGATCCTCGCGGAACCTGGATTTTCGCACCATCAGGTTCAGGTCGTTGTTGGTTCCAGCGATCAGTTGAAAGTCGCTCTTCATCTCGCGATCACCGCCGAGCGGAAGGAAAGATTTCTCTTCGATCGCACGCAGGAGCATCGCCTGTTCATCAAGACCTAATTCTCCGATCTCATCGAGAAAGAGGACTCCGTTGTTCGCCGATCGCAATAATCCGGGGCGCTCGCGCACCGCGCCAGTGAATGCGCCTTTGATATGGCCAAATAGTGCGGACATCGCTGCATCCCCGCGGACAGTCGCGCAGTTGATCTCCACGAAATCGCCCGTCATCTGATGCCGCACTTTTTTCAACTCGTAGATTCGTCTCGCCAGCCGTGATTTCCCCGCGCCGGTCGGCCCCATCAGTAACAGGGGGTCCCGCGAAAGAATCGCGACCTCTTCGATGCGATCGATCAGGCGATTGAAATTTTTGTTGCGCGTTGCGATACCTGATTTCAAAAATGACACGCCTGTTTCGCGCTCCTGTTCGAAGCGCGAAGCGATGCGGTCGTACTTGGATAGATCGAGATCGATGATCTCAAAGGTGCCGGGCGTCTTATATCTTTTTCTATGCGTGGGTGGAGCTGTCTGGATGAGCCTCGCGGGGAAGTATCGCGCCTCGGTCAGCAGGAACATACAAATCTGCGCGACGTGTGTCCCGGTTGTGATGTGGATCAGATAATCCTCCTCCTCAGTGTTGAATTGGTACCCTCGCGCGAAGTCGTGCAACGCACCGTATACATCCTCGAAATCCCATGGATCATTGAATGAAATTGGAGTCAGATTGACTCTGGTCTCCGGCGAGACAGCGGCAATGTCATCTTTGACAGTTTGAGCCAGAAGAGCGAACTTCTCTTCATAGAGCATCTCCAGACGCGAAACGAGCAAGTCTTCGTACATACAGAGCGCCACCGTCGGGCGCCAGCCATCCCATCTCTCGACTCCTTTACCCGCATCAAGCACCGTCCCGAGCAATCCGATTACAACTAAATCTTTATTGGCCATAGAATATATTCTAACAGATTAGTTATTCATATAATAAATCGCGTACTCATAGAATGCCGGATTATCCAACGAATAATCCCCGGCGACAGCATCTCTTTATTAAACAATAGTTTGGCTGGCTGATCATGGCTTGATCGTGATATTGGCACAGCGAGTGCCTATAGACTGTCGTCGCAATGATCTTATAGACTGTCGTCGCAATGATATTGATATCGAGAAACTTATGTCAGCGGTTTCTGATATTCTAAAAGGTGATCAATCAAAATCTATAAGAGAGTGGTCAGGAATATGAAGGTCTCCAATTACAACCTAATCGAAGTCGAAACCGGCGTTCCGATCAAAGCCTGGACGAAAGGCGTAAAGCTCGAAGACGAAGCGAAGAAGCAGCTATTGAACGTCGCTCAGCTGCCGTTCGTCTACAGGTGGGTCGCCGTGATGCCCGACGTGCATTGGGGCATCGGATCCACCATAGGAAGCGTCATCCCGACTAAAGGCGCGATCATTCCAGCTGCTGCGGGCGTGGATCTGGGTTGCGGAATGATGGCTGTACAGACAACGTTGAACGCGAATCATCTGCCTGACAACCTTCGCAACATCCGCCGCGCGATTGAAAAATCCGTTCCGCACGGGCGCACCGATAACGGCGGCAGACGCGACAAGGGCGCTTGGGGCGAAATCCCGCGCCGTCAGGTCGGTGTATGGCGGCAGCTTGAAGTTGGATACAAGGCGATTATCGAAAAGTACCCGAAGCTGGATCGCGGCAACCACGTCAACCATCTCGGCACGCTGGGCACCGGCAACCATTTCATTGAACTCTGCCTGGACGAGAACGACCAGGTCTGGCTTATGCTGCACAGTGGTTCGCGCGGCGTGGGCAATCGCATCGGCACATTCTTCATCGAGATGGCGAAAAACGACATGCGGGAGCACATCAAGAACCTGCCCGACAAAGATCTCGCGTATTTCAACGAAGGCACGGAGCATTTCGACGATTACGTTTATGCCGTCCATTGGGCACAAGAGTTCGCGAGGTATAACCGCAAGCTGATGATGGAGCAGATCGTTGATGCAGTGGCGAATTCAGGTGAAGTCCCGGAGTTCGAGTTGACCGAGACTGCAGTCAACTGTCATCACAACTACGTCGCGATCGAAGAACATTACGGCGAAGAGGTCTTCGTCACTCGCAAAGGCGCTGTGCGGGCACGCAAAGGCGATATGGGCATCATCCCCGGCTCGATGGGCGCACGATCGTACATCGTGCGCGGCTTGGGCAATCCCGAAAGCTTCAATTCCTGCTCCCATGGAGCTGGGCGTGCGATGTCACGCAATGAAGCCAAACGCCGCTTCACCACGGTCGATCACGAAAAGGCCACGGCGGGCATTGAATGTCGCAAGGACGAGGACGTGATTGACGAGACGCCAGCGGCGTACAAAAACATCGAGGACGTAATGAACGCTCAAAGAGATCTGGTCGAGATCGCGCACACGCTGCGGCAGGTGGTTTGTGTGAAGGGGTAACAAAACCCGAGTTGTCTTATCGATGAACTAAAACACATTTGGCCCGGGCCTTCTAATGGAGCTAGCATCCAAAGGCAAATTGCCCGACTGTTTCGGTGGGTTCATCAGATTGCCAATCTGAATGCTTGTACTCCAGCATTGCGAATGCTACGGGGCCACCCTTTTTTTGAGGTGATGTGATGAGAAGACGCGAGATTATCATCAAGGACACGCATCGTGGATTGCGTTATGAAGACGGTGTCCTGACCGGCGTATTGGAAGCAGGCCGTCATAATATCCCACTTCAGATTGATCTTGGATTCTATCGAACTCCGAATGTCGAAATCTTATTGGTCGACGTACGCGAGCGTGATCTGACGATCAAGGGGCAGGAGATTTTGACTGGTGATAAAGTCGCGTTGCGTGTGAGCATCATCGTTCAATTCCGAGTCACCGATCCCCGCGCGGCTCTGCATTCAGTCGCCAATTACGAGGATCGGTTATACACCGACGTGCAACTGGCGGCGCGACGCTCGCTTGCCTCGATGACATTGGAAGATATTCTGACCAATCGTAACCGGTTGAGCGAAGATATCCTGCAAGAAGTCAAAGAAGCTGCGGCTGGTTATGGTGTTACGATTTTGCGCGCGGATGTGAAAGACATAGTATTTCCGGGCAATCTTCAGGAGATTATGAATCGCGTGTTGGCCGCGGAACGGATGAGCCAGGTGCAACTCGTCGAAGCTCGCAGCAAAGCCGAAGTCCAGCGCATCGAGTCTCTAGTCAGAGCCGAGGGCCAACGAGTCGAAGCAGAGACTAACGCCGCAGCAGAGCGCATCGCTGCGCAGGCAGAAGCTGAATCGGTTCGTGTGAAAACAGAAGCAGAAATCAAAACACTTCGTGAACGCGAACAAGCTGCCCAAGCTTACTCAACCTATCCGGCATTGCTCCGGTTGCAGGAGCTGGAAACTCTGCGCGAGTTGTCGCAAATGGCGAATGCCAGGATATACATTGGGTTCGAAAAGCATATTCCGGTCGAGGCTAATGAGAGGCGCCAGGAATGATCGACATCGACGGCTCATTCGGAGAAGGCGGGGGCCAGATTCTTCGCACTTCGCTTGCGCTCTCACTTGTTACAGGCAAACCGTTTCGCATCGGGAAAATCCGCGCGGAGCGAAAGAACCCTGGTCTTTTGCGGCAGCATCTCACTGCCGTAAACGCGGCAGCAACTATCGGCCAGGCGGAAGTAACCGGCGACAGCATCGGCTCAGCGGTGCTCAGCTTCACTCCGCGCAAGATCGTTTCTGGTGATTATCATTTCGCAGTCGGCACGGCCGGCAGCACAACTCTGATACTGCAGACTGTATTACCCGCATTATCGGTCGCCGATGGACGCAGCCATCTGACCCTCGAGGGCGGGACGCACAACCCGTTTGCGCCGCCCTTCGATTTTCTTACAAAGGCTTTCCTGCCTTTGCTCGCTAGAATGGGTGTGAATGTTACGGCTAATCTGGACCGGTATGGCTTTTACCCCGCAGGGGGCGGCAAGATCGAAATCTCTATCAATTCAACCGTGCCGAGCGCGCCGGCCAGGAAATTTACATGGCTTGAATTGAATGGACGGAGTGAAATTCGCCATCGTCAGGCCAGGGTAATCCTGGCCAATCTGCCGCGTCAGATCGGCGAACGCGAAATAGCCATCATCAGAAATAAACTGTCGTGGCCGAATGAATTCCTGACAATTGAGCAGGTTAGCAATTCCCATGGCCCGGGAAACATCGTGATGATCGAAATCGGCTGTGAGTCTCTCACCGAAGTATTTACCGGGTTCGGCGAGAAAGGGCTGCCTGCGGAAGAGGTCGCCGATCAGGCTGTTCAGCAAGCCCGGCGTTATCTCGCAGGGAATTTTCCTGTTGGTGAGTATCTGGCCGATCAATTGCTCATCCCGATGGCCCTATCCGGTGGCGGATCTTTCACTACAGGCCCGCCATCACGTCATACGACAACGAACATCGAAGTCATCGGCAAGTTTCTCGATGTGGAGATAGTTGCCGAACCGCTCACAAAACGGGAGTGGAAGATCGGGATCAGATTATGATCATCAACTACTTGCCGTAGCTGACACGAAAGATAAACCCTTTATTATCGTCGGAGATATAGAGCGCGCCATCCGCGCCCGTAATCAATCCCGCTGGGCGGCCCAGAACCTGGCCGTCTTTCAGCCAGCCGGTGACGAAGTCTTCGACACCTGTGGCGCGTCCATTTTGCATGACGACGCGCACGACTTTATATCCGATCTTTTCAACGCGCGCTGTTGGGCTGGAACCATGCAATGCAACGAACATCGCATTGCGATAGGCAGCCGGAAACTTGTTGCCTTTGTAAAAGGTCAGGTCAATTGGCGATGAGTGAGGCTGAAGCTCGAGTGCGGGCGGAACGGCAGCTTCGGCTTTGATCGACCCTTTGGCGTCTTTCAAATCGGGGTTGGGGACGTTGTTCGCAATAAAGTAAGGCCAGCCGTAGTGCTTGCCATCTTCAATGCGATTGATTTCATCGGGCGGTTTTTCTTCGCCGAGTCTGTCCTGTCCCATATCGTCCGCCCACATGACGCCGGTCCGTGGATCCCAATCGAAACCGATCGCATTGCGGAGCCCTCTGGCAAATGGACGCCCGCCACTGCCGTCGGCGTTGTATTGCATGATAGTGGTGCGCCGCGCGTCCTCATCCTCACAGGAATTACAAGATGAACCGATTGAAACATACAACTTGCCATCGCGTCCGAAACCGATGGTGCGCGTCCAATGTGGTGTAGTCGAAACAGGCAGATCGACGACCTTCTCAGGTGTCCCTTCGATTTTACCTTGAGCGTATTTCAGCCGGAGGATGGCAGGATTAGTTGCGATGTAAAGATAGCCTTTGTGAAAAGCCAGGCTGTGCGGACGAGTCAGGCTGCTGGCGACGATCTCCATTTTGTCAGCGCGACCATCTTTGTCTTGATCGGGCAAGGCGACGACATCGCTTTTCGATTGGCGAGCGACGAAGAGTACGCCGTCAGGGCTGATCGCCATCAGTCGCGCGTTTGTCACGTCAGAGGCAAAGACTGAGATTTTAAAGCCAGCAGGAACCTTCAGCTCAGCCGGTTGCGCCGGTGCAGCCGGCTGAGTGGGTGTAGCGGGATTTTGTCCGAGGACGGAAACGGTTAAGCAAATAATGAAAATTAACAACGGCTTTGCAACTTTTAGATAGAGCAAGTCAGTAAGGGCGGTTTTCACTGGTCTTTTCTCCTTCTTAGTTGTTGGTGGATGCGATAACGCGAGAGCGTGAGAGTAGCAGTCATGCCGTAATCATTCAACCTACCGCAGCCTCGCTTTGCGATAAGCCCTCGGCGTCATCGCTGTGAGTTTGCGGAAGAGTGTAGTGAAGTGGCTCTGGTTCTTGAATCCGGCGCTCAAACCTACCTCAACAATCGGTAATTCGCTTTCAATGAGCAGCCGTTTGGCATAATCGATTCTGCGCTGCATCAGGAACTGGATCGGCGTCAATCCGGTGGTCTGTTTGAAAGAGCGCGCGAAATGGTAAGGGCTGAGATCGGCGGCTTGCGCGATTTCGACCAGTGAAAGGTCACCCTCGAGATTTTCGTCAATGAAATCTCGCACACGGCGCAGTTTGTGCACAGGAAGTCCGCCAAAATGCAAATCCGGAACAACGCTATCGGTCGAATAGTGGCGGAGCAAATGCACCGCCAGGGTGTTAACTAATGATTCGGCATAGAGCCTACCGGTCGGCTGGCCCGAATCAACCTCCGCAGCAAGTGCCTGGCCGATTGAACGGATCAACGCGTCCTGAGGGCCACAAGCCAGAACGATTTTCGCATTTTTGTTGGCTTCGAAATCAATCGTCGCGCGCCCGATAAAATCCTGACTCAGGAAGACCAGAACATACTCGAGCTCCTCCTGCCAACTTGCCGAATAGCTCGCACCGGCAGGCGTGACGCTTATATCGCCTACTTTGCGGCGACGGATCATCGTCGTCCCATTCTTCGACTCGTCTTCGATCGTGATCGATCCGTCCAGAGGGACGAAGACATGATGATTTCTATGGACATGTGCGCTCATTTCTCCGGGCCGCACACGATAATGTCCAACCTTGACGCCCTCCCACCCGATCGTCTTCTCGAAGATATAAGGTGACGGAACCCCTGTTTCACGAGCCAGCCTGCTCTCCTCTATCAAGCTTTTCGGCATTGCCATAGATTTATCTCCGCCACTTATTATACACGGCTCGTCAATCACCCACTACGATTGCGGCCTGAAATACAAAACCAGGGTTGCGCCGATGATGACAAGCAAAAAGCCGACAAAGAGCAGGGGATTGATGGAAGACTTGGGCGGGTGCAGCAGCATCGTGACAAGCACATTGATCACAGGCGCGCCGCCGAAAACCAGCGGCATCACGTAAGCCGGATACCCTCCTGACTTGAAAGCCCAGATGATGCACACTGCGCCGAGAGCACCCAGTGCGCCCGCAATCGTTGCGGTCATTGTGCCTGAAAGATTGAATCCTTCTGCGCTTAATTGATTTTGTGTGGCGAGGGCCGCCACCGGCACGATGACGCCGATTAAGAAGTAGGCCACACCGACACAGAGCAGTGCGCGGAGCGGATTTTTAAGCTGGACTTGACCTTGATGCAGCATTGCGCCATAGATGCCCCACGACAATACCGCGCCAATCACGAACACAACCCAGTGCATAGGACTTTTCTCTCCTTGTTAATGGTGCATCCGGTAAATTCATATCATCTTTTTGAGCCCGCGCGTTAGCGCGGGCTCAAAAAGATGATATGAATTTACCGGATGCACCAGTTAGTAATAGCAGGTTAATATTGATAACAGCTAACTGCTCTTGGCCTCATCGCGCTTGCCGAAGCAGTAGAGCGCGCTGTGTGTCCTCAGATAAATCCGCCCACCGACAATTGCCGGCGTGGCATTGCAGAGATCGTCCAGAACATTTACTGCGAGGATTTCCCAATCGCCACCTGCCTTGAGCACCGTCAGCTTGCCTTCATGGCTAAGAGTGAAGATCTTACCATCGGCGCCGACCGGTGAAGCGAAATAATCACCGGGAGCATCTCGCAGACGAGCCTGCTTGAGCACCGCGCCGGTCTTCGGATCGAGGGAAGTCAAAATGCCGCCTTCTTTAAGCAAGTAAACGACATCTCGATAGAACAATGGTGACGGCACATTCGGCAGTGATTTTTGATAACGCCAGAGGAGGTGAGATTCGGTCAAATCGCCGCGCATCTCTTTTTGATTGTCTATCCGGTAGGCAAGCACCCCATTTTGGACAGACCGCTTTGCGCGATAAGCTCGCCAATCGCGATCATTCAGAAAACCGTCGCGGTCCAGGTCGAAACTCTCCCAATCTTTTTTTATTCGCTGATCATCGAGTTCTTCCTTCGCAAGCTTGCCGTCTTTGTTGGCATCGAGCTTCTTCAATATTTCCTCGAGTGGCGGCACGTCTTCCTGTTGGCCCGGATCAGCGCCACCGGCCCAGCCGAGAATGTAGAGGCTATCGCGTCCGAATACCGGCGTTGGTTTGATCTGCCACGTCAACCCGCGAATCCACCAGACCTCCCTTCCTGTCGCGACTTCATAGGCAGAGAGGCGCAGCGATCCGGCAACGAGAACTTGTAGTGAGCCTTTGGCAGGCTGGTAGAGGACCGGAGTCGCAAACCCGCGTGTCGCTTCAGGGCGTTCCTGGCGCCATTTCACTTTACCTGTATTTTTATCTACTGCGAGGAAGAAAGAATCGGTTTCGGAATCGCAATTGAGCAACAAATTGCCTTCAGCGAGGATCGGCGAAGTCCCCATACCGAAAGGGTTATTGAACGGTCCAAGGGGCAGACGCCATCGCTCCTTGCCATCTGCATCAAATGAAATCAGCCCGAAGTCAGTGAAGAAGGCATAGACGTTTTGGCCATCAGTGACAGGGCTTGGTGACGCGGGGCTGTTCGATTTGTGAAGTTCCTGCGATCTTGGCTTCGTCATTTCACGCTGCCAGATGCGTTTTCCGCTCGCGCGATCCAGGCAGATGACGATTAGTTTGTTGCTCTGGAAAGCGGTGACGAAAATTCGATTCTGTGTCAGCACAGGCGACGAATGGCCTGGCGGGAGCTCCGTTCTCCAGATGACGTTTTGATCCGGGCCGAAATGAATTGGCAAGCCCGTATCGTTCGAGACGCCGGAGGCATTGGGACCTCGGAATTGCGTCCAGTCGTCGGCGGTCACTGTTGGTACAAACAGAGATAATATGAAGGCAATGCACACGATGACAATGACAGATTGCTTCTGCTGCGACACGGGTCTGACCTCCTCTGCAACTATTGGGAGCGCTTGCGCTCCCAATAGTTGTCAATTCTGTTTCGCAAAACAATAGAGCGCACTCTGCGTCCGAACGTAGAGCTTTCCATCAACGATTGCCGGCGTGGCGAAAACTTCATCGCCGAGTGGATTGACTGCCAGCACCTCCCATTCACCTGCTGCTTTCACGACTGACACAGTGCCATCCTGGCTGATCAGGTAGACCTTGCCATCGGCGCCTACCGGAGAAGCGAAATATTTGTCGATGGCGCCTTTCAAACGACCCTGCTTGATCACATTGCCTGTCGCCGGATCGAACGAGATCAGGATGCCGCTGTCGTTGACCATAAACAATGCTCCCTGATAAAGCAATGTTGAGGGCACTTGCGGCACGGGTTTTTGATATTTCCAGCGAATTGCGTTGGCTGACATATCGCCTTTCCCGCCGAGTTTGATTGAGAGCAGACCGTTCTCTGAGGCCATCATCGCACGACAAATCTCCCATTCGCGAGCGTTCAATTTGCCATCCTGATCAGTGTCGAAAGTGCCGAAGTAGACCTTCTGCTTCAACTTCTGATTCGGCATCTCGTCCGGGGAGATTTTGCCGTCTTTGTCAGTATCGTTTTTGGCCATGACTTCTTCAAGGGATGGCAGGTAAATTTGTAGACCTGGCTGATTTTCCGGCCACCCCCAACCATTGATATAAAGCACATCACCGTCGAGCGATGGGACGGACTTCATTTCGCAAGCCAGCCCGCGCACGTGCCATAGCCGCTCGCCGTCTTGCGGCGAGTAGGCAGACAACTGAAACGATTCGGCGATGATGATCTGCTTCTGGCCATTCTTTGGTTGATAAATAATTGGCGTCGAATAACCGGAGATCACGCCGGGACGATCAACCTTCCATTTCACCTTGCCCGTCTTCCTGTCAACTGCAAGCAGGTATGATGTGGTGTCCTGATCACATGGCAGAATGATTTTGTCATCAACAATGATCGGCGAAGCGCCAAAACCGTAGTAGATCGTGAATGGCCCCATCGGCAGTCGCCATCGCTCTTTGCCGTTGGCATCGAAAGAGATCATCCCGAAGTCTTGAAAGAATGTATAAACGTTTTCGCCATCCGTGACCGGGCTCGGTGAGGCGGGATTATTCGGTTTTTGAAGACGGTCTTTGCGTGGACGCGGCGCTTCATTTTTCCAGAGGACCTTGCCGGAATTGCGGTCTAAGCCGATGACCAAAAGCCTATCGTTCTCGAAAGCAGTTAAGAAGATGCGATTGTGTGTGAAGACAGGCGACGAATGACCGGGTGGCAATGGGGTCTTCCAAACGACGTTCTTCTCGGGGCCAAATTCAACAGGCAGGTTAGCCGATGACGAAATCCCCGTGCCGTTCGGCCCGCGAAATCGCGTCCAATCATCGCTCGCAAAGTGGGGATTGGACACCAACAGAATGATGGTAAAGAGAAGCGAAAATCTTATCGAATTATTTGGCATATCTTCATATGAAAACTGAAAACTGCTTTTTGCCGTCACATTTCCCAATCGGATTTCAGGTCTTCGCCATCGTAAGACTCTCGTTCCTTCAGTCGCTCTACTTCTTCATTTAAAAGTGCAATCTGGGCCGATAACGCGCGAATATCGGTGCGAAGAGCTTCCAACTCTGAGCGCAATCCCGTCATGTCATCGTGCAAAGTGATAGCCCAGTTTTTTAGCGTCTCAATGATTGATTTCCGCATATCTACCTTATTACCCTGATGTCGGGGCACATTTTCAAAGCTAGGTTACAGATCGTGAGGCAAGGTGGAATACAAAAATGGCAAAAAGAGCAAAAAAGGCAAAGGGGCCTAGAAATTTTGCCTTTTTTGCTCTTTTTGCCATTTTTGTATTCCACCTTGCCTCACGATCTGTAACCTAGCTTTGAATTAGAACGAGACACGCAACCCGAACTGAATTTGCCGCGCTGAGGTCACTGTCGTCCGAATCAGTCCGAATGACGACAATGACGCTGCGGCGCGCGGGGGTTGGCCTGCGACGATCGGCGGTTCTTGATTGATAGAAGAGGGTAGCGGATCAGCGTTTCTAAATGGCGACCCGGCAAAGCTCTGTAATCCGGGCGTGCCAAAATTGGCTCGATTGAAAAGATTGAAGGTCTCAACGCGAAGTTGAATTACCGTATTCTCGCCGAGTTTCGTCCACTTGGTATTCTTTACCGCCGCCAGATCGAATGTCCGCAGGTTCGGCCCGGTAAATGCATTACGACCGATATTGCCGAGCGTACCCGAGGGCTGCAAGATAAACGCTCTTTCATCAAAGTATTTGTCTGGCAGGCCGATGATCGCGCTCTCGTAGGTATAGCCCGGAGCAAGGCTGGGGCGATCGAATCCGAGACCCGGTCCGGAAGACGGATTCCACTGTGATTGCGAACGATTGTTTGCAAGGAAGACCGTCAGGGGGTTGCCGCTTCGCAACTGGCCGATGCCGATCAGATTCCAACCGTTCAGAATTGCCCCCTCTGCTCCTTTCAGGTTCTTGGCAAAGGGAATCTCCCACGTGAAGTTGAAAACCCAATTGTGCTTCGCGTGGAAATCAGCAGGCCCTTTGTTGTAGTCCAAGCCGGGGGGTTCAGGTAGAGCTGAGACGGTCGCATTGGTTGCATCGGAGAAAAACGTCGAAGCCTGCGTCGTGTCAATGCTCCGCGAGAAGGTGTAGGACGATTGGAAATCGATGCCCTTGCTGAACCGTTTCCGCACTTCCAGGATCAGCGCGTTGTACCAGGAGTTCCCATCACTCTTCTTCAACTCGATTGTGCTGAAAGCCGTGTTGAAGCGCGGCGCAGTACCCGAATAGAAAAAGGTTCCATCGCTCAGCACTCTCGGCACGACCGTGTTGGCGTCAGTATTGCGCAGCAGGTGAACACCACGCGCACCGGCATAGCCAATCGTCACTACCGTATCGAACCAGAGCTGGCGCTGAAGGTTCAAGTTATAAACGTGCACATTCGGATTTTTCACATTCCATTCAACAGGGCGAATTGAAAGTATGCTCGGACGATTGAAGGGGGGATTGGGGAAAGTCGGATTGGCGATGACCGGGCGCGGCGTAGCCGGCGGATTGGTCACGGTCACGATCAGGTTCTGTTGATTGTTGGTATTGAAATACCAGCCGTAGCCTCCGCGCAAGCTGGTCTTACCGTCTCCAAAAATATCCCACGCGAACCCGAAGCGCGGCGAGATGTTTTTGTATGTCGGATTTTGATAGAGCGGCCCGGCGGTGACCTGACGGTCGCTCAAATTGGGAAGCGACACATCGCGCCCATAGATGTCCTCCGGCATGGTGGCGAATTCATAACGCAAGCCCAGATTTATCGTCAGTCGCGGACGAATTTTGTAATCGTCCTGGACGTAGAAACCCAGTAGGTTAAAGCGCCAGTAGCGATCGAACTGAGCCTCGGGCGTTAGACCGATGAAACGGTTCGGGCGGTTCTCCAGAAATGCTTGCAGGTCAGGGAAGTTGTAGATGCCAAGCGAGAATGTCGGATTGACCATGTTGTCCTGGTAATGCTCGAGGAGACCGCCAAATTTGAGTAAATGTTTGCCGCGCGTGTGAACGAGCTGTTCGCTGAAGCTGAAAATGTTCTGCGTCAGCTGCACGTTGACTGAGCTTTGTGGGCCGAAGCGCGGGATGCCGCCAATGTCAATATCGCCAACCAGTCTACCGGGCACGAAGGGCGTGAGGTTGACATCTGCCGACACGTCCTGACCGATGCGCGTGCGGCTGAAGCCGAAGCGCGCAGTGTTGATCGTCCGCGGCGAGACCACCCAGACGTGCTCAGTAGTCGCAAACTGATTGCGTGAGAGGAAGGAGCGCGGAAATTGCGGAAAATCCGTCGGTAGGAATTGTTCGGCGTTATCAAATGTGTAACGCACAAAGATCTGCTGGTCATCCGACAGCTTGTGATCCAAACGCCCCTGGGTGTACTCCTGATCGAGCCTCTGGTTGAAATTGAAAAAGAATTGGGCCAGGTTGCCGATGCCATTGTTGAGGGGCGCGCCGTTTGGTAGTGGGAATGCGTCGAGATAAGGTCTGACGGCAGAATTGACGCCGACGTTTGTGTCGACGACCGTGCCGTTAGGGTTTCTCACAGTCAGAATGCCCTGGCGGGCTTTCTGGTCAGGCACAGTTGTCAGGATTGAGCGTCCCAATCGCTCCCGCAAAAATTCTGCGCCCACGAAGAAGAAAGTCTTGTCCTTGCTGATCGGGCCGCCCACTGTTCCGCCGAATTGATTGCGTTTGAATTCGGGCTTCCCCAGCGGCTCGCGATCAAAAAAGTTACGCGCATCGAGATTGTCGTTGCGTAGGAAATAGTAGAGCGTTCCGTGAAATTGGTTCGTCCCTGATTTGCTGATGGCATTGATCTGGCCGCCATAGTTGCGTCCGAACTCTGCGGAATATGAGTTTGCTTCGACGCGGAATTCGCGGATCGTTTCCGTGCCGAGCACAGTAGTCGCCGCACTACCGGCGGGACCGTTAGTGAAGTCGTTGAGCAACGTGCCGTCAAGCAAATAAACATTCGAGCGAATGTCCTGTCCATTGATCGTCATTCCCAGTCCGTGCGCGACTACAGAACCGCCATCGCGCTGCTGGAAAGCAGTTACACCGGGTTGCAGGAGGGCAAGGTCGGTATAGTTGCGCCCATTGAGCGGAAGTTCACGAATCGATCGTTCCCCGACAAGGTAGCTCAGCTCGGCGCTGGTTGTATTGACAAGTGGCGCCTCTTCCGTGATCTCAACAGAGTCGCGGATGACAAGTTCCAAGAGGAGATTGATGACCGCGGTTTCGCCGATTGTCAGGTTGATATCTGATCTTACGGTCGGCCTAAATCCCGATCGTTCGGCTCGCACCTCATACTGTCCAACACGCAGTTCCGGAAATCCATATCGCCCCTGGGCGTCGCTTTCGATTGTGCGCGTATGGTTGGTTTCGAGGTTGCGCGCGGTGACCTTCGCTCCGGCAACCACAGCTCCGGCCTGGTCATGAACTGTTCCAGTGATCCTGCTGGTAGTTTGAGCGAAGAGATTGGTAGTTAAAAAAAAGAGGAAAAGAAAGACACTGATTATTCTGAACATCATTGTTGAAATCCTGAGAGTCAGATTTTGAGAGTGAAGGGACCAGGTGATTACCAAAACCTAATGAGAGCGTGGCCCACAATCACTTATGAATTCTAACAATCGCATACTTTGGTTGCAATTTGGACGATTGACATGGGATAGTACGCCGCGTTTTGACTGCTGGTTTCTGAAACGTTCGACAAACATCGAGTACATCAGGTGCTGATGAAGCGGCTATTGCTCGTTCTGACAGTTCTCGCACTTTACATTCTGCATCAGGATTTCTGGTTCTGGCGCAGAATAACTCCACTGGTCTTCGGCTTCTTGCCAATCGGGCTTTTTTATCATGTTTGTTACACCCTTGCTGTGTCACTGCTCATGTGGCTCCTGGTCAAGTACACCTGGCCTTCCTACCTTGAAGAGAGTGCGGGAGAGTTGTGGAGCAGGAGAGCGGAGGAAGAAAGAGATTCCGCCGGTCCTCCTAATCCGCAACCCGCAATCCGCAATCCGCAATCGGAGGGCCCGCACTCGTGATCCCCGCCCTTTTCGTCTTCATCTACCTCGCCATCGTCATCTACATTGGCGTCTTCGCTTTTCGGCGCAAAATTGGCGAGCATCCGGCCGAAGATTACTTTCTTGCCAATCGATCGCTCGGCCAGGTCGTATTTCTGCTCTCGCTCTTCGGCACGAATATGACGGCATTTGCGATCCTGGGATCGTCGGGACACGCCTTCACCAACGGCATCGTGACCTATGGCCTCATGGCATCATCGTCGGCGCTGATCGTCCCGCTCTCGTTGTTTTTGATTGGCACACGCGTCTGGGCGCTCGGAAAACGCCATGGCTTCATCACGCCAGTGCAGATGTTTCGTGACCGTTGGGATTGCGGACATATAGGATCAGTGATCTTTGTCGTGCAAGCGGCATTGCTCATACCCTACATCATCATCGGCGTGATGGGTGGCGGGACGACCCTTTTTGCAATCAGCGGAGGACGTGTACCTTTCTGGTTGGGTGGCGCGGTCGTGGCGATGGTTGTGATGATTTACGTTTTCTTCGGAGGAATGCGCGGGACGGCGTGGGTCAATACGTTTCAAACAACGCTATTTTTGCTTTTCGGAGCGATCGCCTTGATCGTAATTGGTGTAGGTATGGGTGGATTCGACAATGCGATTGAGGGAATGCTCTCTTCGCAATCGACATCTGCCTTGCTCACACGCGAGCGCATTTCGCCGCTCTTCTTCTTCAGCTACACATTCATACCTCTCTCTTCAATCAACTTCCCGCACATCATCATTTTCTGCCTGACGGCGCGGCGGATCCAGCATTTCAAGCGGACGGTGATTCTTTACCCGTTCTGCATGCTTGCTATCTGGTTGCCTGCGGTCTTCCTGGGGGTAATTGCCAACCGCGCTACAAATGTGCCTGCCATTCAAACAAAGCTCGAATCCAGGCAGACATTGACGATGCAAGCGGCAACGCTCACTCCGGAGCAGAGAAGCGAGTTGCGGGCTAAAGCTGCCGGAGATGACGTCTTGTTGCGATTGCTCGAAAGTTATGCGCCGCTGTGGCTTGCGGGATTGCTTGGCGCGGGTATTATGGCCGCTGTTATGGCGAGCGATTCACAGATACTCGCGCTTTCGACGATGTTCTCCGAAGACATCTTCACCTACTACGAAGGGAAAGAGAAATTTGGTGAGATGGCGCAGGTAATTACCGGTCGAATCTTCGTCATCGTCCTCACTCTGATAGCCTATGCCATTGCGCTCGAATTTCCGCAGCCGATCTTTGATTTAGCCGTGCAATATGCCTTTTCAGGTTACTCCGCGCTCATGCCGCTGCTTGTCGGCGCCCTCTTCTGGAGACGCAGCACGAAGTGGGGCGCGCTCGCGAGCACTCTCTGGACCGCCGCAAGCGTGATTGCAGTCGCCCTCTTTCAGACCTTCGTGACGACACCGAAAGTCGTCTGGTCAATAGCCGGTGTGACAGTTCTAGAGCGCACACCGGGAGGCACGGCAGTGTTTGGTTTATTACCTGTTGTGCCGATGGTAATTGTCTCAGCATTATTGATGATCGTCGTATCACTGCTGACGAAGAAGCCGAGTGAGAATACGATCAACCGGTACTTTTTCAGATAAACTGAGGATCACCATGCCCAACACCTCAACAATCGAAACCGCACCACGCCTCACAAAAGTCCAATGGTTGATCTGCATCATCGCGGCCATTGGTTTCGCTTTTGATATCTATGAATTGCTCATGTTGCCGTTGATACTGCCTCCTGCGCTGAGAGATTTGGCCGGGATACAACTTGGCAACCCTCAGTTCGCCTACTGGCGTGATCTGATGTTTTACCTGCCGGCCTTTTGCGGAGGCATCTTCGGTCTGCTCGGCGGGTATTTGACGGATCGTCTCGGACGGCGTCGCGTCCTGGTCTTCAGCATTTTGCTCTATGCTTTTTCCGCTTTGGCCGCCGGATTCGCCACATCCCTCCCCATGCTTCTTTTCCTTCGCTGCACGACCTTCATCGGCGTCTGCGTTGAATTCGTGGCGGCAGTGGCCTGGCTGGCAGAGCTGTTTCCAAATCCCAAACAACGCGAATCCGTGCTTGGTTACACACAGGCTTTCTCATCGCTCGGTGGCCTGATGGTGAGCGGAGTTTTCGTCTTAATCAGTAAATATGGCAGCCACCTCCCGGCAATTTACGGTGCGCACGCCGAGTGGCGTTACACGCTGATTTCAGGTGTTATCCCCGCCATTCCGCTGATTGTGATTCGCCCCTTCCTGCCTGAATCTCCCGCGTGGCAGGAGAAGAAGATGGCCGGGACACTGAAGCGCCCGAGCCTGGCGGAAATATTCAGTCCGGAACTGCGTAAGACGACCATCATTACGACTCTCATGTTCGCCTGCAGTTATGGCGCCGCATTCGGTGCGATTCAACAACTGCCGCAGATTGTACCCGGGCTTCCCGAATTGAGAGGATTGCCGCGGCAGGTGGTGCAGCCGATTGTCGGCACAGTGCAAATGATCCAGGAGATAGGAGGTCTCACCGGACGCTTCCTTCTGGCTTTTCTTGTAATTCGTATTCTTTCGCGGAGGAAACTGCTACGAGTTTTCCAGGTCCCGGGACTGCTGATCATGCCACTTGTCTTTATTTTCCCGGCGACGAGCAATCTCGATCTGCTTAAGTGGGGGATCTTCTTTTGCGGCCTGCTGACCGTGGCACAATTCAGCTTTTGGGGAAACTACTTGCCGCGCGTCTACCCCACGCATCTGCGCGGCACTGGTGAAGGTTTTGCGGCAAACATCGGCGGACGAATGATCGGGACTTCCGCTGCATTGCTGACGACACAGGTTACGGCTCTTATGCCGGGCGAATTACCGGCAATTAAACTGGCTTATGCAGCCGCTGCGGTGGCGTTACTGGTTTATGCCGGCGGTTTGATTCTGAGCTTCTTCCTGCCCGAGCCAAAGCAGGAGGCATTACCGGAGTGAGAGTGATCAGAACTCCGCTGAGCGAATCGCTTGATTTCAAATGTAGAGAGGCTTTAGGATGGGATCGGTTTTGTCGGTCAATAAACCAAAATCAAATAAAATCGATTCCATGCGTTAGACAGGATTTACAGGATTTATCAGGATTCAACCCGATTCCCGAAATCCTGATAAATCTTGTAAATCCTGTCTATATTCTAAGGAGTCGGTGATGTCGCTTTGCGACGGATAGAAACATTGAAAAAGATCAACCGCCAAGACGCCAAGAGCGCCAAGATGGCAGCAGGAAGGCGGCAAGACCTTGGCGCTCTTGGCGTCTTGGCGGTTGATCTTTTTCTGAGGAGTAAAAGGAAGACACCAATGAAGAAACCACTCTCTCTCGTTATAGTTTTGATCGCTCTCGCAACATTCCTCTCTGTAGCCTGGCGCGAATCAGATGCATCGGTTCAGACAGGCAAGAGTAAAGGTGGAGGGGTTGTTGCGTCCTATAAACAACATTGCGCAAAGTGTCACGCCGATGATGGCAAAGGTATTGAAAGCCTCCAACCGCCCGATTTCACCGATGGGAAATGGCAAGCGGACAATACCGATAAAATGATTGCCGATGGGATACGCAATGGCAAAGGCGTAATGCCGGGATTCAAAGAGACAATGTCACCGGCTCAGGTCAATTCAATGGTGAAGTTTGTGCGCGCCTTCGGACCGAAGGCAGCAAAAAGCGAGAAGAAGTAGGGCTTAGCGAGTTTCGTGTCTGTTTGGGCGAGTGATGAGCGTGATAGCTAACCACTCGCCATTTTCATTTTTGTTCACTGTTTGATCGATTTAAGAAGAGACTGGAAGTCAGCCTCTGCATCCGCCACGGTCTTTAACGGTCCGGTGAGTTTAAAAAAGACTTCGCCCTGCGGAGTCTTGACAATTGCACCGAGCAGACGATAGCCGGGTTTCTTAGTCGCCGCCTGTCCCATTGCCATTCCACCTGAAAAAGTCCCTGTCAAATCGACGGTCGTCACCGGGAATCCGCTGATCGTCTCATTCTTCTGCCTGGCCTTTGCTTCGGAAGAACTACCATCGGGTTGTTCAAACTGGCCAATCCAGCGTTTGATGTTCGCATCAACGCCTCCGCCGATGTTTAGAAACACAGCGCATTCGGCGCCTTCGCTGTCGCCCTGGGCAGCCGGTATAAGATAGGTCGCGGCGCGCATAGGCCTTTCAGGACCGGCTTTCCAGCGGGAAGGTGTAGTCCATTTGACTCCACCCGAACTATCACCCTGTCTGCTCGGAGCAGAGGACGAGGTGGATGAAACAGCCCCGGTTGCCAAAGAAGTGGGAGTTGAAGCGGTCGAGGCTGTGCTTTGTGATTGGGGTGATGATTGGCCTGGCGTAACCTCTTTCGGCGGCGCAGCACAGGTAGCAAGAAATAATGAGGCAGAAAATATAATAGCTGATGCGCATTGCCGGGTCAGCACACGGTTAAAACTCATATAAAACTCCTTTTGGATAATTCTAGTATTAACGAAGTTTGTGGTTCACAAGTCTCAAGAGAAAACGGAACAAACGGAAATAACGGAACAAACGGAAAATCGTTGAAAATTTCCGTTTGTTCCGTTATTTCCGTTTGTTCCGTTTTCTCTCTGGCAAGATATATAGATTACCTCACCGGTTGAGCTTCGACTTTGCTCCAGGTTCGCTCGCGGAAGGTCAGCGTGAATACGACTGCGCAGAGCAACGTCAGCACAAGCGGAACCATGAATACCATGGTGTAATTTACCTCGGCACCGGTCGTAAAGACATCTTTGATGTAGCCCGCAAAGAGGCTGCCGATGTACAGGCCTGCGCCGAGCGTGACGAAGGTGATCAAACCTTGCGCAGATGCCCGAATGTCTGCTCCCGCGACTTCATTGACATAAATCTGTGAGACGGTGAAGAAGCAGACATAGCACAGACCGTGCAGCGCAAGCGATGCGATAACCAGAGCGCGCGGCTGTCCGTAAGCGAAAACCGCGTAACGAAGCGGCCACGCAAGAATTCCGATTACCATTGTTTTGCGGATGCCCCATTTCGCCAGCATGAGTGGGAGGGCAAGCATGGTACCGATCTCGGCGATCTGCGCGATGGTCATAATCATCGGCATTCCCTCATCGCTCACACCGACGGTTTTAAGGAAAGGCGCAGTCAGCACATAGTAGAACTGCAGCTCGGTCGAAACGACAAATGAGATGATGATGAAGATGGCGAATTGCGGATCTTTCAGCAGCTTGAACGCGGAGAGGAAGGCCCATGGGTTGTCACCAGTCTTAGCGGGCGGAGTGTGTGGTAGGGCAAGTGAAAATGCCGCCAGCACAAATGACAGCGCTGCCCCGAGCCATAAACTGTCTGCGCCGCCAAAACTGGTGATCAAACCCGATGAGCGCAAACCGGTCAATCCCCATCCGACTGCAATCCATCCTATCGTTCCCCAGACACGGACCAGACCGAACTGTTTCTCGGCTTCGGGCAGATGATGGAAGCAGAGTGAGTTGGTCAATGCGAGCGTCGGAGCATAAACGATTGACCACGCGAGGATGAGCGGCCACATTTTGCCATAATCAGTGATACTTGCCGCGAACAGTAAGACTATGCCTCCGAGCAGATGTAGAACCGCCAGCAATTTTTCGGTCGAGAAGTATCGATCAGCCAGTTGCCCTGCAGTAAACGGGGCAAGCATGCAAGCCACAGGCAGCAGGCTGTAGATCACGCCGATTTGCGTCCCGCTATATCCCAGTTGTTCGAGGTATGAGGAAAATACCGGATTCCACGCGCCCCAGATTGAGTACTGAAGAAACATCATGACACTAAGCCGCCAGCGTAGACCTTGATTCATAGCGATGTTCTCTCCTTGAAAATGCAACCTTTCCAGGTTGCTGGTGACTCACTATTCTGACCCTTGCGGAAACTACAGCAACCTGGAAAGGTTACTGTACATTGCACCGCGAATTTCGTTGTCTCAGGGGGTCGTCTGAGACGACATTGATGATTCCTTAGAAAATGAGAAGGAAATGCAAACGGCTTTGATTCTACCTGAGTCACGGGATCAAGAAAATGTTTTGCCCGCGGTTAATGCGAATTGACACTCATTTCAACCTGTCCGCATAGCCGGGGTGTCTCGCGGGAAATTTTTAGATCCTTGCCAACTGAAGGCGGATTGGGTAAAAGCTGTATAAATTTCACACAAAACACGATCCGAAACTTCAAATAGGATTTATGTCAGACAAAAACAATTACATCGGAATAGATATTGGCGGCACAAATATCAAAGCCGCATTAGTTAACACAGACACAGGGGAGATAGCTGCCACGCGTTCGACCCCCACGCAGGCGCGTGAGGGGCACGATGCAGTTATCGCGCAGATGGCGGTGTTGGTCCAAGAGATCATTATCACAAGTCAGTTGTCGAAGGATGGAGTCGGTGGAATTGGTGTGGGGTTACCGGGCTCACTTGATAACGAAAAAGGAACGACGATCTTCTTGCCGAACCTGCCGGGCAATTGGCGCAATGTTCCGGTGCGAGATCTTTTGTCAAAGCTGGCAAATTTGCCGGTTGCTTTGATCAACGACGCGCGAGCGATGACTTTGGGCGAATGGAAATTCGGCGCGGGTCGCGGGGTTGATACTGCCTGTTACACGCTCGGTACGGGTATCGGTGGGGGACTCGTTATCAATGGCAGATTACATCTTGGGCCGAGCGGCGCGGCTGGAGAGCTCGGACACATCAGTGTTGACGTAAACGGGCCGCCGTGCGGATGCGGCAGCCGCGGATGCATTGAAGCTTTTGCCTCAGGCCCTGCTATCGCAGCAATGGGAATGAAAGCTGTGGTGCAAGGCCGCAACACGATCATAGCTAAATTAGCCGGATATGACCTCAATCGCATTACACCTGAGTTGATCTGCGACGCGGCAGAATCGGGTGATGAGGTTGCGCGTGAGATATATGAATTCGCCGGGATGATCATCGGCGCAGGTGTCGCCAACATTGTTACAGCCGTTAATCCGCGTCGTGTCGTGATTGGCGGCGGTATTGCGGCCGCGGGAGAGCTGATCCTCGATCCGATTCGCCGATCGATGCAGGAGCGCGTCTTTTTGACTGATGCCAATCGCGTTGAAGTCGTCCAGGCTCAACTCGGCAACAACGCCGGATTGATCGGCGCCGCAGTATGGGCAAGACAACACGTTACGCGCGAATGACCGAAACGGTAATTTATGAAACTCAACAGCCAGACCATCACGCTTGAACAATTCGCGAAAACGATTGACCATTCGCTGCTTAAACCCGAACTGACTGAGGAAGAGCTGGTTGCAGGATGCGAACTGGCCCATCGCTATCACGTGGCTTCGGTCTGCGTGAAACCCTATCACGTCAAACTTGCCGCAAAAATTTTAGCCAATTCCGATGTGCTGGTGAGTACGGTCGTCGGGTTCCCTCACGGCAACTCGGCAACGGAGACGAAGATCGTCGAAGCGAGAAGGGCATTGGAGGAGGGGGCTGTCGAGCTCGATATGGTAATCAACATTGGCGAGATGCGGTCGGGCCATGACGAATATGTTCACGATGAAGTCAAAGCAGTCTGCGATCTGGCGCATGCTCACAATGCGAGGGTAAAGGTTATTCTCGAAAACGCTTATCTGACCGATGAACAAAAGATCGCCGCGTGTATTCTGTGTGACGAGGCAGGAGCGGATTGGGTCAAGACCTCCACTGGATTCGCGCCAACGGGTGCGACCGCCGCAGACATCAAATTGATGCGCGCGAATGTCGGCGATCGGGTTCAGGTCAAAGCCGCACACGGTGTCAGGACTCTGGCTGCCGCCCTGGAGATGATTGATGCAGGCGTCACAAGAATTGGCGCCACAGCGACGGCTCTGATGATCGAAGATTTCAAGAAGTGGAAAGATGGTGAGTTGAGACAGGTGGAGAAGAGCAGCGAATCGACGTCAGGTTATTGAGTGCGGGATATTTCACTGCAGATAACGATTGATATCTTCCGAAAAGCGGTGGACTGATGCGTAGCGACGGTCGGGTTGTTTTTGCAGCGCCTGCATCACGATGTCATCGATGCCGGCTGCCAACTCTCGCTTTAAACTCTCAGGCGATGAACTGCGGTCTCGGCCGACTGTCTCCGGAGTCAAAACGATTATTTTTTGGCCGTCAATTGAGAGCGTTTCTTCTATCCGATCGATGACGATGCTGGGCAGTTCGGGCTTTTCTTCGCTGATGATACGCGCGACTTCATGCGGCAGAAGGTTTCGCAGGTGGTATGGGCGATGGGCAGTCAGCAACATGTAGAGTAGCACGCCAAGGCTGTATTGATCGGTAGCCGGTGTGAGGGGATCGCCATTGGCCTGTTCGGGGCTGGCGTAATCGGGCGTCATTAGCCGCATGGCTGTCACGGTCGGATCAAGAGCATCGTAGGCCAGGTCGGGGTCGAGTATTTTGGCGATGCCGAAATCGAGAAGCTTTGGTATCCCATCACCGGTCACCAGAATGTTGCCCGGTTTGATATCTCGGTGGATGATTTGGTGCTCATGAGCGTATTGGACAGCGGCGCACACCTGACGGAAGAGCTTGAGTCTTTCGATAATGGGGAGTCGAAGAGTGTCGCAGTAACGGTTAATAGGGAGACCTTCGATGTGCTCCATCACGAAGTAAGGGAGGCCGTCTTCGGTTGTTCCGCCGTCGAGCAAACGCGCGATATTAGGATGGTTGAAACTGGCGAGAATCTGCCGCTCATTTTTGAAGCGTCGGATGATGAAATCGGTCTCCATCCCACGCTTGACCACCTTGATGGCTGCGCGCTGACCGAATTGACGATCTGAGCGAATGCCGAGATAGACCGATCCCATACCGCCGCGTCCGATCTCACGCACAAGCTGGTAGACGCCAATGCGGCGGCGGAAGAATTGGACACCGGCTTCACCCATTGGTTCTGTCTGCGTCTGTTCAGTTTGAGAGATCTGAATTGCAGCAGAGGTGATGAAGCCTTCAGCCCTTTCATCACAGTTGAGCAGGTGTTCGACCTGCTCGCGCAGTTCCGCATCATTGCCGCACGCCCCGCCAAGAAATGCCGCCCTCTCGTTCGGCGGGAGATCAATCGCGGAATAGAAAATCTCTTCTACTAATTTCCATCTTTCAGGAGTCATCTGGTGCGGCGGACATTCTACTGCATTTTGCCGAGTTCGCTGTAAAGCCAGGCTCTCGCCAGGCGCCATTGCCGAACCACCGTGGCTCTGCTGACGCCGAGTGCCTCCGCTATCTCTTCCAACGAAAGACCGCCAAAATATTTGAGTTCGACGATGCGGCTTTTTTGTGGATCCAGTTCAGCCAGTGACTTGAGTGCATCATCGAGTGCGATTAATTCATTTGCGCGCTCGCCGGACAGATCCAGTCCTTCATCGAAAGAGATTTTGGTCTCGCTGCCCCCGCGTTTCTCCGACTGGAAGCTGCGCGCGTGATCAACGAGGATGCGCCGCATCGCCTGGGCCGCAACGCCGAAGAAGTGCGCGCGGTTTTGCCAGCGGACGTGTTTTTGATCGATCAGCTTGAGGTAGGCCTCGTGCACCAGCGCGGTCGGCTGCAGGGTGTGGCCGGAGCGCTCGCGCCGCAGATATCTCTCCGCAAGTCGTTTCAGTTCCCGATAGACCAACGGCAGGAGTTTATCGAGCGCTTCACGCTCCCCGTCACTCCAGGCCAGCAGCAGTTGGGTTATCTCCGTGGAAGTCTTCATGCTATTGGGAAACCGAATCAGACGATAACGGTAGTGAGGCTGGAAGAATAGAAACTACTCAGGTTCTAGTCAAGGTATCATTTTTCATTTGTCATTGATGAAGCCCCGCTTCATCAATGACAAATGAAAAATGATATATGGAAAATGGAAAATGTTTTTCTTGAGAGCTTGGTTTTCTGATCATTCGCTCGTGAGTGGGATGCGCACACATAACTCAGTTCCAACGCCGGGCTGAGATTTCAGATCAAAGCTACCGTGCAGCAGCTTGACTCGTTCTTCGAGGCTGACCAACCCCAGACCTCGTCGTGAGCTCGGCTGTTCCGGATCAAATCCGATGCCCTGGTCGGCGATGCGAAGTTCGATGGCCGCGTTATTGCAGGAGATTGTCACTTCAGCGCTCTTTGCGCCCGAGTGCTTGGCAATATTGCGAAGTGATTCCTGGGCCACTCGGTAGAGACACAGCGCTACTTCTATAGGGAGATGTCTCACGCTACCTTGAATATCAAGGGCAATCGCGATGCCTTCCTGGTCGGAAAATTCCGAACAGAATAATTTCAATGCTTCCGGCAAACCCAAGTGCTCAAGTGTGGAAGAATGCAGCTCGTGAGACATCCGGCGAACCCTTTCAGACAATTGCGCTATTCGATCCTCAGGCTTCGTAATCTGATTGCGGATAGGTTTGTCGGCACTTGTCAGCTGTCGATTAAGCTTGCCCAGGCCAATAGCGATAGATGCCACCTGTTGATTCAGATCGTCGTGAAGTTCACGGGCAATATATTTGCGTTCATCTTCCTGTGCGACGATCAACCTGCCGGCCAGGTATTCAATTCGCTGATAGCTTTCGCGCAGTGCCTCCTCACTCTCTTGCAGTGCCTCTTCGGCCCTTTTGCGCTCGGTGATGTCGACGTTGACCCCAACCATGCTTAATGGTTCGCCGTCCTGGTAAGAAATGATTTTGCCCCGAACATGCAGCCAATGGACGCTCTCGTCCGGCCAAATCACGCGCCATTCCGCATCAACCTCTCCACTCGCCTTCGCACGCTCGATGGCGGCTTCTGCTGCCTCATAGTCTTCGGGATGGATACGTTCTAACAGGTTTTCTGTTGCCCCATCTGAATCGTTGTGCTCGAGACCGTAAAGAGGCTTCATCTTCTCAGACCAGAGGATGACGTTGTTCTGGATGTCCCAATCAAAGGTGCCGACCTGCCCGGCCTCTTGAGCCAGTGTGAGACGTTCTTGATTCGCAGACAACATGTCTTCGATCCGTCTACGCCTTATCCGCTGAATCAACAGCCCCCCAATCAAGAATGCTTCAACGACACATAACGAGAGCATGGCAATGGCGCCTATGATGAGCCACTTATACTGTTGCCAGAGACCCGGCTCCTTGAAGCGGACGACGAATTTGGATGGCAACCGGTCCTCACTGATTCCCCAGTGCCGCAGCTGGCGCCAGTCGAATGTCGGGACGACCACGGCTTTCTCCACCGGGATGTCTTGGGGACGAGTGCCGTTCGCGACTCGTAGCGCCAGATCCGCCATCTGAGCTCCAAGTGCCCGATGGCTGAAAACATAACCGCCGACAACCCCGTAACCAAGATAACCTTCGGCGATGCCGTAGATTGGGGCGTTTGCTGACCGTGCGATCAGGTCGAGGGCATTTCGCGGGCCCAAACTCTTGCCGGGTTCATCATAAGAGTATCGGACGTAGAGAATGATGGATCGCTCAGGCGCACTCTTAACCTTTGCTATCAATTCGTCCAGCGGAAGATTGGTAAGGTAATTGAGCGATAACCTGCTTTCAAACTCTTTCAGCTCCTCCCGTACAATTGACTCGAGGGTTGTGTCGCGGTTCTCCATTCCAGTGATGATGAATGCTTGCTCTGTTGACGGATGTAAGCTGAGTGCCAAATTGATCGTGTTTCTATAAGAGTTAGCAGCCACGATTCCGGTGAGTCCCGGCCCCACGGGCTGGTTGCCCAACTCGGGGATCTTACGCGCGAAGAAAACGATCGGGTAATTGGGGAAGAGGTCGTTGCGATATTTGAGCAGGAAGGTCAGCGCTATATCCGTCTCGGCAATTACCACATCAATTCTGCCGTCCGCGTACTTCCGGCGCAGATAGTCGCGCATAAGCAGAGTTTGTCCTTCACCCGGGAAACGGTTGGGTTCTAAATATTCGGCATAATATTCAACGGCCCCAGCTGGGTATGATTGTAGAGCGGCAAGAAAGCTTTGTTCGAATTCGACATTGGCCGGGTAGTCTTTCCCCCCATAGTAGAGGACCAACACTCCCTTGGGCTTTGGTGCTGATGCGGCGCGCGTAAAAATGGGCAACAGAAGCAAAATCAAGCAGGCAAGCAATGCCAGCCTACCGGTGAATATTAACCTGCAATGCTTCGCTGCATTTCTTCGGGGCCGCATGTTTAGACTCTCTGCAAATGTACCCTTTGGTGCGCCCGCGTCCTCGCGGGCAGGTTGCGGAAAGACGCATTTCCAAGGAAAAGGGCTACTTGTCAAGCCTGCCCGCGAGGGCGCGGGCGCACCGTTTCTGCTAAAAGTTGAATTTCAGAGCGAACTGCAACTGCCGCGACGAGCCGGAATCGCCAGTCGGAAAGCGCGTATTGGTGATACGGCCAAAAGTCGCGCTGCCGACGACATTGCCCGGCTGGCCGAAGTTCGCATGGTTCAATATGTCGAAGATCTCAGCCCGAAACTGCACACGCATCCTATCGCCGAGCTTCGTAGTCTTAGTCACCGAAAAATCAATGGTCTCAAAGTGCGGTCCGATGACGACGTTGCGGCCCAAAGTGCCGGAGCGGGCGACGGGCGCAAACACCGAAGTATCGAACCAGCGGTCGACACTGCCGATGATCTCGATCGGACCTGTCACGTCGGGCCGCAGCGTGTTGGCCACGCCGTTGATCGTGCTATTGCTGGTGACGATGTTGACCGGGTTGCCGCTCTGCAACTGCACGATCATACCGAGCTGCCAACCCTCGACCATCCGTGTGCCGCGGAAGGGCAGTTCATAAATCCCGCTGACGACTAAGCGGTGACGCGCGTCAAAGTCCGAGAGTCCTCGGTCACCACGCAGATCGTAGCTATTCTGCACGACAATGCCCTGCGTGCTGAGTGAGTTGTAATCTATCGACTTCGACCACGTATAAGAGGCATTGAACTGCAGGCCATGCGCGATGCGGTGGTTGGCCGAAATCCAGAGCGCCTGGTAACTTGAATTGCCCGTGCTCTCCATCTGCGTGATGTTGCCGAGCAGCGCGCCGGGCAGGATCGGGCTGGAGAGCGATAGCGCGGGGAAGGGGCGCGCGCCGCCCGCCGGCTGGTTAATATTGCGCGCGAGGATCAGATGTGTGCCCTTCGACCCGAAGTAGCCGAGCATTACGACCAAACTAGTCGTTAGCTTGCGCTGCACGTTCAGATTCCACGATTGCATGTATGCGTTGTCGAAGACGTAATCTACTGTCTGGGGCGCGAGTCCCGCGGCCTGGGCCAGGTTGATTGCATTATCCAGCCGAATCGTGCCGGTGAATGTAAGCGGGGTCGCGATTGGGGGATTCGCGCTCGTATTCCTGACCACGCTGGTAATGGGTTGGTCGACGAGAATCGCAAAGGCGCCGCGCACCGAGGTCCAGCCGTCCTTGAACGGATCCCACGCGAAGCCGACGCGCGGTTGAAAGGTCCCGTTATTCTGCTGGTATATTCGGTCGATGTCCTTGCCCGCGCGAAGCAGCGATGCTGTCTGCGGGTCATAGACGATGAAGCGGTCGTAGCGCTCGGTCGGCGTCATGTTCAACTCGTAACGCAGCCCGAGCTCGAATGTCAGGTTCGGCCGCCACTTATAGTTATCCTGGATGAAAAGGCCGAGTGCGTCCTGCGAGATGGTGCTTGCCTGGTTGCCGAGAGTAACACTGAATGAATTCGCCATGCCTGCCAGGAAAGCCGCGACGTTGGGGAAGTTGAATGTGCCCGGTGTGAGCCTGAAGTTATTGTTCAAGTAGTGGCGGAACTCGCCGCCAATCTTTAAATAGTGGTTACCACTCAGGAGGCTTGCTGTGTCGGAGACGACTAAGGTCGTATCACCGCGCCCTTGTGGGAAGTTCACGGGCCCGCCGAAGTTGAGACCACCAGCGATGTTGAACTGTGGCAGCCCTACCGGCTCATTTATGCCGTTTTTGATGCCGAAATCAGCGGGGTTGAGCTGCGTCTTCGGCAGGCTGGTGAAGTAGATTCGGTTGATGCCGAAGCGGGCCTCGTTGACGAGGTTTGGACCGAAGGTGTGCGTCTCGTTGAGCGTGAAAATCTGACGTTGCCCCCTGCGAGCGATACCGAAGTGGGGGACGGTGTTGCCAAATCGAGTGGGTTCTTCAGCATAGTCGCGCTGAATCGCATAGTAGCCGTGCACGGAGTCGTTCGACCCGAGGTTGTGGTTGATATCGAGGGTCCACTGGTCGATCACAATAGGCGCGCTGGCCGCGCCTATGAAACGCGGTGTGCCCCGTTCATCGATAAAGTTTGCCGAAGGTATCAGTTCGATCAGCTTCACTATCAGGGGGTTGGTCACGGATGCGCGCTGCGAATCACTGAGGACCAAACTGTTGAGGTCGAGCCCCTGTCGCTGGCGCAGACCCTCGTAAGAGACAAAGAAAAAGGTCTTATTCTTAACGATCGGGCCGCTCAAATGGCCACCGAACTGATTGCGCTTAAAGGACGGCGGCTCGCTTGATGTGAAATTGAAGAAATTGCGCGCGTCGAACACGTCGTTGCGGAGAAATTCGAATAGCTCGCCGTGGAAATCGTTGGCGCCTGAGCGCGTCGCGATGTTGACGATTGCGCCCGAGTTGTGGCCGTATTCAGCGCTGAAGGTCGAATTGTTGACCTTGAATTCCTGGACTGTGCTGAGCGAAGGCTGGAAAGAAGTTGAGCTTAACGTCAGGCTGTTAAGAGTGATGCCGTTGATCATGAAGTTGACCGTGTCTTCCCGGTTGCCGGCGGTGTTGAATGTGAGCACACCCAGGCCGCGCACGGGTGCGGTCGAGAACCCATTTTGTGGGGGCGTCACCGACCCGGGGATGAGCAGGCCAAGTTCCATGAATTGGCGCCCGTTGAGCGGGATCTCCTGCACTGTGCGCCCGTCGATTACCTGACCAACAGAAGTCGTCCCCCTTTCGATCTGAGAGCCATCCGCGGTCACGATCACCTCCTGAGAGATTTCGCCGACTCTGAGGTGAAAATCCTGCACGAAAATCCGCCCGACCTCGATACCCAAATTCTCGACGACCTGCGCTTGAAACCCCAGATACTGGACTCTTACACGGTAAGTGCCGACGGAGAGGGATGCGATCTGGTAGTTGCCTTCTCGGTCGGTCCGTGCAACCCGTGTTACTGCGGTCGCGTGATTGAGCGCCATTACTTCAGCACTGGGCACGGCCGAGCCTGCCGGATCAACGACTCTCCCCTGCAGGGTGGCAGTGGATTGGGCGTTAGCAGGCGCGCAAAGAGCGAGGAGAAAGACTGCCCTCGATGGCATCACAAAAAACCTGCGAATCGACGTGTTTGTGCGCGTTGAATTCATCTGCCGCAAATGAAAGATTTGAAAACCGCTAAACTGCCTTCCGCAGACAGACAAAGAGATCTAGTCGTAGCCGACTGTGTTGGGAATCTGGGAGGATTTATATTGTACTAGAGACGTTATATTAGTTTCAATAAATTTAAGGAGCCTGTTGGATCTTGCCTCCTTTTGCTGAGTGCATGAGCTTGACTAGCTCTTCGGTGATTTTCGGCTCAAGCCCTTCGGTATGCCCCTTATCGATGCGGACGACGTCGGCAACGACCCTGCCATCCTTGCAGTCCGGATAGACGTAGACCTGAGCCTTGCCAGGCGCCGGCGGGAGTCCCCAGGCCGGGTTGGGCGGATTCTGGCGCGTACTGTCATAGACGTAGCCGGCCTTGGTGTCCACAACCTCCTCCGGCTTGCGCCTCGGGCCGCAGGAGTATTTTGCGGCCCAGGTCGAAGTTTCAGGCACGCCTTTGTCATCTATTTCGCGTTGCCCGGTTGCGTAGATGAACGAGAAATCGGCGGCCGGAGGCTCGCGCAAGGCCGCCGCCGCCGCCGCTATAGCACTGCCGGGGGTTCCCGCACTGCTACCGCCCACGGGTGTGCCCGTCGTGGCAGTGCTGGCAGGACGGACGCCGAAACTCGCGGCACGGCCGGGGTTCCCACCCAGGCGGCCACCGGACAGGCTGAGCCAACCGTCGACTTTGTTCTTAAAGAAATCCGTACGTACGAGCCGGTTGGAGGTCAGGCCACCCTGAGAGTGTCCGACGAGCCAGAAAGCTTTTAAGTTCTCCTTCCCGAGCTGACCGACGATGGAATCAACGATGTTCTGCAGGTACACGTCGTCTGCCTCAGACCATAATCTGATTGGGGAGCTAGGAGTGGCAACCACTAGGCGGTATTTGTCAACGTAGTCCAGGATCGGAAAATAGTGGCGCTGCCAGTTTGCGTACGAACCTCCACCGTGAAGACTGAGGATGAAGGTGACCTTCTCGCCGGACTTCAAATCGCACGGATAATCGAGGAAATATGTTCGGCGGGTCTTCATCTCAACTACAGGTCCGGGGTTTATCACCCTGTCTCCCGGACAATCCTTGTCGGGACAGTGCAGGAAAGATGGTCTGGTACAGGCTGCACCTGCGATCCGGACGGGTTGTTCTTGGGCCATAACAGATCCCTGGAATGCTAGCAGAGCGCCGAAGAGGGCCAGCAGTCTGAAGAGGTAGAGAGACACTTTCATTTAGATTCCTCCTACAACCTGGAGATAAAGATAATAATGGTCAGTGAAATAATTTATACCTACCGGTCGGTAAGTCTATACCGTCTGCAAAAAATAGGTCAAGACGAGTGAAGAGGGTCAATCCAAAACACTTCTTCCGGGTCCTCTACGGGCTCAATATCTAAATTGACGACGACTGGCTCCTGACCGCTTCGCACAAGAACGCAGCTCAGAATCTCGTCTCGACTGGCATTGATCTCCTGATGAGGAACGAAGGGCGGGACATAGATAAAGTCGCCAGGTCCTGCTTCAGCAGTGAACTCGAGATTTTCACCCCAACGCATGCGCGCACGACCGCTCACCACGAATATCACGCTTTCCAATTCACCGTGATGGTGTGCGCCGGTTTTTGCGTTGGGTTCGATGGTGACTGTGCCCGCCCATAATTTGCTGGCGCCCGTCCTCGCATTGGTAATTGCAGCCGCACGCAGCATACCGGGTGTTTGCGCGGTCTGCAGATCAAGCTGGCTACCCGGGATCACTTTGACTCCGTGATCATGCCAGTGAGATGTCGACTCCGTATTCATTGTCGAGCCTTTACTTTATCTTCCCCGATGCCCACTTGATCGCATTAACAATCATCGTTTGGTATCTCTGATCACGCCAGACTTCAGGACGATGACCGAGCGCTGTGTAGAAGACGCGGCCTTTGCCATAGTTGCGATACCAGGTCAGCGGGAACTCAGCCGCCTTGACCCCCTTCTTAGTCATGTCCGTTTTGGACTTATCGAGGCTCATTGTTACCGTCACTTTGTCTTTGTTGAATTCTTTATACTGATAGATCTCTTCCGTGAGGGTGAATGAGTCTTCCCAGTGACCCGAGATCGGGTTTTTTCGATCGAGGTTGGTTATAGTCACGGTGTCATTTTGAGTCCAGGGATGGCCGTCGAAATATCCGCCGATCATCTCGCCATATTCAGGCCATTTGTAGAAAGTGTCGGTCGCGCTATGGATGCCGACGAAGCCCTTTCCGGATTTGACAAAATCGAGGAACGCTTTTTTCTGTTGCTCGCTGAGCGGTAACTCGCCTGTTGTGTAGAACACAATTACATCTATATTCTTCAGGCCCTCTGGAGTCAGGTACTTCTCAGCCTTGTGAGTAAGGGTCACATCGAACCCATTTGTCGCTCCCAGCTCTTCCATAAAATCTTCAGACTCGTGCAACGATGCGTGGCGAAAGCCTTTGGATTGCGTGACATAAAGAACGCTAAAATCGCCTTTGGCAGCAATAGCGTGCTTCATCAGATGCGCACCGAAACCGATGATGATTGCCAGTGCACACAAAACTGCAAAGTTGAATCTTCGATTGTTGGGCATAGTCACCTCGTTTACTAGAGGAGGGAATACGAGACAAGCAGTTTTCTGTTTTCAGTTTTCAGTTGTAACTACTCAGCCGGTGGTGCAGTACGGGGAGCGTCAGCGACCTGAGCCTCGATAAAATGGCCTCTTGCCGAGGTGCAGGTCGCTGACGCTCCCCGTACTGCACCACCGGCTGAGTAGTTACAACTGAAAACCAGTTACGACCGATAAACCTGCCTTCCGAAGCCTTGCACCGGAATGCCCTGCGATGCGAGCACTTCATCTTGCAGGGCGAACATGCAAGCCGCCGCTTCGTCGATCTTGCGCGTAAATGCGATTGAGCCCTGCAAGATCGGTTTGAGCTTCTCTTTGTCCTGAATACGGGCTTTCGGATATTCGTGCTCGACGATCAGGAATGTGTTTTCGATATCGAGTTTTAACAGCTCGCGCGCGGCCAGCTGATGATCGAGCCAATCCACCGTGCGATTTTGCAGGTAAGCCAACGGATCGTGTTTGGCAGTGCCCGGCAGTTCGTGTTCGCACAGGACGACCTGCTTCTTCCAGGCATTCAGGTGGTCCGAAGCATTCGGCGATGGTTCGCCGTTGATCATATCGCCACGCTGGATCGTCTGACCTCCATAACCCCACCCGGCAACGCCCTTCGCATCAATGACCTGGCCTTTGACGTGGAAACCGCCAATGAGGAAGTTGTAGCCCTCATCTTTAAGGTACTGGAAGATCGAACGTGTATCCTGGCCCATCAAGATCGCGTGCGAAGGGTCATAATGAATTCTGAACTGGTCACCCACCCCGTGCTTCTCGCAGATCTTGTGTAATGCGATCCACACTCCAGGCGTATAGGCGATGTTATTGTGCCAGTTATCACCGGGCACCCATCCGGGCATGGGGCATTGTTCGTTGCGGAACTGCAAACCTCGCGATTTGGCCTCTTTGAGTAACGGAATGAAGCTCTCTTCGAAGTCAATCAGGTTTTGATCCATGTTCAATTTCTGATTGCGCCCGACAAATCCACAGACAGCTTCTGCGCCCAGTTCAACGGCGGCATCCATCGCTCGGATCATGAAATCACGCTTCTTTCGCCGCAAATCAGGATCGTGATGGAGCATGTTGTCGAAATAACCGACGTCTGATATTCCCATCTTGTATTCTTCGAGACAGGCGCGCACACGCTTGGTGCGATCTTTTGTAAACGGCTGGCGCAGATCGAGCGTATTGGCGACCGGGTCGATCAGGGCTTCTGCAGGAATATCAGCTTCGCTTGGATGGAGAGCGGCAGAGAGCTGTATGTAGTTAACCCCAAGCTCGTGGGCAAAAGCTGCCCACTCTTCAATTGCGAGATCGGGATCGGGATCGCGTTTCTCACGCGGCGTTAATTCCTGCAAGGCCGCAGTCAACACGCCGACCTTCATAAATTTCGGCTCGAATTGTTTGATGGACATAGTCGCTCGCCTCCTTTGGATAGTGGTATTGATTGGCGCGCAGTGTGCCTGACGTGTGCGGGAGTGTCAAGCTTTGGTTAAGATGTTATTTTACACGCGAGTTAATCGCAATAATTCACCGTTTGAATGGAGACCCGCTCGAATGAAAAAGGTGTTGATCGGTTTATTTGTGCTTATCTTGATCGGATTGAGCATTATCTGGTTCATCGTGCCAACACAAGTCGGCAAACAAATGAACTTGACGCTCAATCAGCCGCCTTACAGGGCCTCAACCGAAGCACAGGAGCTGCATAAAAAACTGCTGATTGCAGACCTGCACGCTGACACGTTGATGTGGAACCGCGACCTGCTCAAAAAGGGGGCCTGGGGCCATGTCGATCTGCCTCGATTGATCGAAGGCAATGTTGCGATACAGGCTTTCACTGCCGTTACTAAAACACCGCGCAATATGAATATCGAAAGCAACACCGGCGATACGGATAACATCACGCTGCTGGTTTTTGCCGAACGATGGCCGATTTCAAGTTGGTGGAACCTGACCGACCGCGCAATATACCAGGCGCGGAGACTGCACGAAGCGTCCGCCAATTCAAATGGCCGTCTCGTTCTCCTGAAGACGAAGACAGATGTAACTAACTTCCTCGATCGCCGCAAAACAGAGCAGGGGATTGTCGCCGGTTTCCTGGGTATCGAAGGGGCGCACGCGCTCGGCGGCGATCTGAACAACCTCGACAGGCTTTATGATGCTGGATATAGGATGATCGGGATCGCGCATTTTTTCGATAACGAGATGGGCGGCTCGGCGCACGGCGCTGCGAAGGGAGGCTTGACTGAGAAGGGCAGAGAGATGGTCAGGCGCATGCAGGAGAAAGGCGTTTTCGTCGATTTGGCACATGCCTCGCCGAAAGTAATCGATGATGTGCTGGGGATGTCTACGCGACCTGTTATTGTTTCGCATACAGGCGTGAAAGGTACATGCGACAACAGGCGGAATTTAAGCGACGAGCAACTTAAAGGCATTGCGAAAACGGGTGGCCTGGTTGGCATCGGTTACTGGGACACGGCCGTCTGTGGACGTGACGCAAATGCAATTGCAAGAGCGATGCGTTACACGGTCGATTTGATCGGTGTTGATCACGTCGCACTAGGGTCAGACTTCGATGGCGCAGTTGAAGTCCCGTTCGATACAACCGGTTTGGTGCAGATTACAGATGCGCTCTTGCAGGAGAAATTTGGTGAGACAGATATCAAGAAAATTATGGGTGAGAATGTGATTCGCGTTTTGCAAACATATCTACCGTAAAGCTGAAGAGGGAAAACGGAACAAACGGAAATAACGGAACAAACGGAAAAATACGAGGTTAGGGTATTTCCGTTTGTTCCGTTATTTCCGTTTGTTCCGTTTTCCTTCTGTCACATTGAAGATCTAAACATTGAGTCCAACGGCACGCATCAATTCCAGGGCATTACTTCTCTGAACCACACCAGGATGTATCTTGTAATCAAACCTCATCTCGCCGTTTTCGAGGTGATCTTCAAAATGCACATTGGCCCCGCGCGCGCCTAAATTATCGACGATCTGCGTCAAGGCCAGATCGTGTGTCGTGACCAGACCCATCGCGTTGCGCTCGACCAGTCCTTTTACCACCGCTTCTGCCCCTATCCTCCGATCGTGTGAATTCGTGCCGCTTAAGATCTCGTCGAGTAAAAAGAGCAAAGGCTGATCACCGTTTGTTAGCTCCACGATCTGCCGCAGTCGTGTGATTTCGGCGTAGAAGCGTGATGCTCCGGTTTGCAGCGAATCGAGAATGTGGATCGATGCTCCGATTGAGAGAGGCGACAACCGGAGACGCCTGGCTCGTACAGGAGCTCCAGCTAGCGCAAGCACGATATTTGTCCCGACTGTCCTGAGCAATGTGCTTTTGCCGGACATATTTGATCCGCTGACGACCAGAAGGCGCAATTCATTTCCAAGTGTCACGTCATTCCGCACGCACCGTGATTCGGGGATCAAAGGATGGCCAAGGGCATCTCCATCGAAGCAAGCGTTGCCTTCAATCAGCTCGGGGAAGGGATCTTGCGGATGTTCATAAGCATAGCTGGCCAGCGCGTTCAAAGCTTCGATTTCGCCAACTGCCTCGAGCCATTGGGGAATTTTCGCACCTGACTTCCGCCGCCATTGTTCGATTGCGTAAGCAAGCTGCGCAGGCACGAGTAAAATGAATGCGATCACCCCGAAGATCTGATTCTTCATCCAATCGAGAACTTGAATCAGGCGAACCAGTCGCGCAATCTGCTTCGATGGAGGCAAACCGCCGGTTTCAAGAGCCTTGCGAAGATTGATAAGCTGGGACGAGCTGAACTCTTCTCGCTCAAGTCGGGCGAGAATTTCGGAGAGAAGCGTCAGGTCACGGCCTGGTAGTTCGACTGCTCCGATCACGCGTGCGATCTGTGTGCGATAAATAAAAAGGAAGATCATTTCACAGATCAAAGCGCCAAACGCGAGCAACTTATAGCCGAAACCAAACCACAAGATAACAGCCATAAGTGTAAAGATGCCGATTAGCGCAGCAGCTATTGGCATCAGGCTCGAGAAGCGCACGGGTGGTGCTGTGGCCCATGCCGACAACTCTTCCGGGTGTACGCCGGAACGGACATCGGCTCCCAGAACAGCCAGGTCTTCCCGCAGATCCAGCTTTGATCGAAGCTCATCAATCGCCTCTTGTCGCGCTCGGACCTCCGCGATTGTTGCGGGGGCGAGCAGCCAGGACGCGAGTCTTTCCTCACCGGCCCGCGTGCGTGCAGTGCAGAGAAGCTCGAACAGTGAGCCTCTGCCGAAGAGGTCTAAATCTTCCGAGTAGAGGTGGGACTTATCGGCGAATCTCTCCCCGTTCTCTCCGCTGCCGGCCCAATGGTCTTCGAGTCGCGCTATTCCTCGTTCGTAGAACTTTACTGAGCGATCTAGACGGTCGCGCGCTTGATGAATTCGTTGATGGATCGCCATGAGCGCAATGAAGACGGCAACAGGAAGAGCAATCCACCACGGCGCGATGACCTTCTCGACAGCAATCACGATAAAAAGAGCGATCGCGACAAATACCACTCTGCGCCAGATCCAAATCTTTCGACTGCGCTGTTCCTCGCCTTCGAGTGAGGCGCGGCGCGATGCGAGACGGTTATTGTATTCTGCGCGTGGATCCTTCAATTACCATCTCTCTTCAATGCAAAGGCGACGTAACTCCCACCCGAAGGAGCACCCCACTTGCCGCCACCCGCCGCGATCACGACAAACTGACGTCCATTCACTTCATAAGTCGCAGGGGTAGCATTGCCGGCTGCGGGCAGCTCTGTCTCCCAGAGTAGCTTCCCGGTCAGCTTGTCGAAGACGCGGAACTTCTTGTCGTAGTTTGTCGCTCCTATAAACAACAATCCGTTCGCCGTTACGATTGCGCCGCCATAATTTTCGCTTCCCGTATCTTTCACTCCTTTCGCTGCAAGCAAAGGATGTTCGCCCAGTGGAATCTGCCAGACGATCCTGCCTTTATTGAGGTCGATTGCGTTGAGCGTGCCCCACGGTGGCTCTATAGCCGGATAACCCTCGGAATCAAGAAACTTGTTGTAGCCGTCGAAGGTGTACTTCATCTCGATCGGAGATGGCTTTGATTTTGCGCTTTCAGTGATATTGTCTACACCACTCATTATATATCGAGTGATGGCTTGTAAGGCTTCACTGCCGAGAGAAGAGAAACCCGGCATTCGGCCCTGCCCATTACGTATGATCCCTCTTATTTCTGAGGCGTCGTACTTCTTGCCGAGGTTGGTGAGTGCGGGGAACTCAGGAGGTGTGCCGCTCAGATTATTTTTGTGGCAGCTTGCGCAGTTGGATTCATATAGACTCTTACCGCTGGGTAAAGCTTTCGGCTTTGGTCGTTCAACGATCCGTAAAATCCACGCCATCTCGTTCGAGTTCACGTAAAACAAGCCTGTTTCAGGATCGAACGCCGCGCCGCCCCATTCACCGCCTCCATCGTAGCCGGGAAAAACGATCGTCCCTCCCAGGCTTGGCGGTTCGAATTGGCCTTTGCTGCGCAGCTTGCGAAAAGTCTCGAGCGCTGCCTTATGTGTTTCGGGTGTGCGCCGGGTGAGCATCTCTTCGGTTAATATTTGTCGCGCGAATGGGGGAGGAAGAAGAGAGAATGGTTGTGTCTCTGCCAGCTTCTCACCCTCGACACCATCGATCGGTACCTTGCGATATTCGATTGGGAAAACAGACTTACCGGTTTCACGTTCAAAGACAAAGACATGACCCGATTTCGTAATTTGCGCGACAGCGTCAATTTCACGCCCGTCACGCTTAAGTGTAACGAGGGCCGGCGCAGACGGGAAGTCACGGTCCCAGACGTCGTGCTTCACTGCCTGGAAATGCCACACGCGCTTGCCGGTGTTGGCATCGAGACATAATAAAGTGTTGGCAAAAAGATTATCGCCGTGTCTGTTTGCGCCGTAGAAATCGAATGCGGCTGAGCCGGTTGGAGCGAAGACCAGACCGCGCTTCTGATCAACCACCAGTCCGGGCCAATTGTTCGCGCCGCCGATGTACTGCCACGCATCCTTAGGCCACGTTTCGTAGCCGTATTCGCCCGGATGCGGGATCGTGCGAAATATCCAGCGCATCTTGCCCGTGCGCAAATCGTAGGCGCGGATGTGACCGGGCGCCGCGGGCAATCCCTCGCTGACCATGCTCCCGACAATCAGATAATCTTTGTAAACAACACCTGGTGTCGTGATAGTGATCGTGAGGCCTTGAGAATCGCGGCCCAATCCTTCGAGCAGATCGAGTCTTCCCTCCCGGCCAAAACTCTTCACCGGAAGTCCGGTCTTCGCGTCGAGCGAGTAGAGCCACCGCCGAAAGCTGAAATAGATACGCCTGTCGTTTCCGTTTCCCCAATAGGTCACACCACGATTGCGCATCTTACCGAGCGCTTTTTTGCCTTCGTTCGGATCAAAACTCCATATCAATCTTCCGTTCTCCGCGTTGAGGGCAATCACTCGCAGCTTCGGCGTCGTTGCGTAGAGAACCCCATCGACAATTATCGGATTGCATTGCATCTCCGAATTCGGGAAGGCATCGCCCGTGTCGTAAGTCCAGGCAACTTCAAGCTGACGTAAGTTCTCGCGGTTGATCTGGCTGAGCGTAGAATAATGAATGTTATCGGCGCCTCCACCGAACATCTTCCATTCGCGGTACTGCTGCGCCTGCGAACTGCAAACGAAAAGGGCCGCTGCCAGTGCCACGCCGATTGCGATTCCGAGTCTCAGTCTCTTCATAATGGTTTCCGGGATGTTGATAGTGCGGTAGGCGAAACTGTACTGATGCAAAGGAATGTTTTCAAGCCGATACAAAGGTTTGGGCCACCTCATGGGAGGGGCCTGATGCGAATATCTTTAAAATAGAAGGTACTGCCCGGATCGTGAGCCTGCAATGCGATGGCCCCGCCTGCCGGGTTCAAACGTCGTCCGGCACGTTCTGGAGGCCGCACAAGTTGCTCCGGCTCCGTGTAATCGACCACTATTTTCTCATTGATTCGAACAACGATCCGTTTGCCCTGGACTGTCAGACGCACCTTGAACCACTTCGTCTCATCCACCGGCGATTTGTCCAGGTCCACAACTGCATAAAGGCTACCAGTCTTGCGGATCTCGGTGGGGGAGCTGTTGAGCTGAACCTCATAGCCGTTTGCCAGGTGATTCATCGCGTCTCGAACTGCGAGATCGGTGTGGAAGAAGATGCCTGAATTCGAGCCCGGCTCACCGCGCACCGTAGCCTCCAGCTCGAAGTTCTTGAAGCGCTCGAACTCTCCAGCTCGATCCCCGACATAGAACAGATGTACACGGTCTTTTACCGAACGGGCGCGAATAGCGCCATCCACAACGGTAAACGATTCCGGATAGAGGTTGGATTTCCATCCTTTCAGGCTCTTCCCATCGAAAAGACTCTTCCATTGATCTTGACAGCGTGCGGAATGGGTCGTGAGCACAAGGACGAGCAAAAGAAGGAGGTTGATTGCTGGTTTCATACTTTTTCTTTCTCTCCTTTATTCAACCGTAATGACCGACAAATGGAGGGACAGAGGATGACGGAACAAACGGAAATAACGGAACAAACGGAAATTCTCTAGGATATTTCCGTTTGTTCCGTCATCCTCTCTGACTTGGATTACCGTTATCCACGATTAAGTGTGGTGCTACCATTTGTACACGCCTCATTTAGCTTTATAGTGCCGTTCGCTGATCTCTTTGATATCCACCCAGGCTTTGCGTACTCTACCTGAAAACAGCAGCACGTCCTCGAGGCTGATATCGGCCATAAAACTTTTTATTTCACCTGCAAACTCTAACTCGCCCCCTTCGTTATACTGAGTCTTCGCCCAATGCAGCATAACCTCGCTTGGGATCTTTTTATATTTTAGCCAGATCATAAGCGCGTACATCTTCAACTGACCACTCTCATTGACCATTTCCTGGTTCCACAGCCTACCGCTTTTGTACTCTCCAATACGAAGTCGCTTTTCGTCAAATCCGTCCAGCACACCATAAAGGGGAACCTCTAACCCCTCTAAGGCTGCTTCTATTTTGAACTCTCTTTGTGGATAACTGGGTAAGACAGCAAGAAGGTTATCAAGGACATCGTCGCCGGTCTCTTTTTGCATCTCTAAGGCTTGCGCGAGACTCTTGCCAAGGCGCATCGCCTCTGTTGTCGGGTCATCTTCTCCGTAGATATACTTCTTCACATAGAGGTCAGGGCTTCGTTCGAAGAGCTGGATCTGCGACCAGCTCAAGTATGGACGGGGGCTATAAAAGCTTATATCACCTGTCTGCGTTCTACTTAGGTTCATATAGACCGCCTTCCCCAAAGCAGCTATCCTTTTTTAACAAGCACCATGGCGCGGACCGTGTGGAACAGTTGTCCGGCAATGCTATTTCAAACAAGCATCCAGGATTGCCAAGGCATCCTCTACCAATTCTGATGGCGCTTTCTGGATGAATTTCGCTTGCCGCGTTGCGTAATCTATTGATTTCACTTGCTCGACCATTATAAAACCGCTCAACTTCATCCCCACAGGCAAGCGCAAATGGAAGGGGATTTGGCGATCTGCGGTGGTCAACGGGCATACTATCGCCAGCTTTGTATATTTATTGAACAAATAATGGCTCAGTACCAACGCTGGCCGCCGCCCCTTCTGTTCATGTCCTGACTGTGGATCAAATGTCAAACTTATAAAATCACCTTTGCGAGGAACGTATATCGCCATCTACCATTCCTCTCTACCAACCGGACGGCCGAACGATTCTTCGCCGCCACGGTAGTTCTTGGGCATCCGAGCCACCATTTCTTCCAACACGAACTTAGGTCTGGCCTTCTTGATTATGATTTCATTTTTTCCCACGATGATCTCAACATCGTCGCCAATACTGATTCCAGCATCATCAAGCACGTGCTTTGTCAATCTTAGGCCTTGACTGTTCCCCCACTTTTGAATCTTTGCGACCATTACTATCTACCTCGATTCTTAGAGTATAGCCCTTGTATATACCTATTTTGAAAAGATGTCAAAGAAGGACACTCGCGGCCTGTTGGTGCGCCCGCGTCCTCGCGGGCAGGTTGCGGAAGGGCGCATTTCCAGGGGATGGGCTACTTACCCAGCCTGCCCGCGAGGACGCGGGCGCACCGTTTCCGCAACACTTTTTCTTGAAAATGTATTAAGGTTCTTATCCACATATTTTCTCTGTCTCTAAAGCCTTAAGAGCCTTGGGTCACTTAGCAATTGGCTGCGGTATTGCATCTGGGCGATCAAGAAAGAAGATCGTCACTTCCTCATAGGTTCCTCCGCCTACATTCACCGCACGATGTACCTGATCGGTTGGCGCATCCCAGTCTGCCCTGCCAGAGGCAACCTCAAACCGCTCTGTCCCTCGTTCATCACGGTACTCAATCGCGAGAGCCTCCCCCCGCACAATTACGGTCAGACGAAGATACGGGTCAATGTGCCATGGAGTTGCCTCTCCGGGCTCAAGCACCAACCGTCTTACGAGGGTTGTTCCGCGTTGTGTGAGTGTTTCTTCGATCACGTCAAATCTCTTACAGTGAGAGACCAGTCCCAATGTGCGTGATGTCGCTTCTCTTTGGGTTCAGGTGTCGTAATTCATGTCCTTCGCACTACCGACATGAACGGCAAACCACAAATTATTATTCCTTTCGATCCCTGTCAAAAGCCATCGTAGCTCCTGCGCTCCCGCATAAAAACGCGCCCGCCTCAAATAATTTTCTGCTTCTGGATATATTTTGTAGAACCGACTCAAGAATGATTCGCCGTAGTTGTAGGTAATAAC
>JAKEHZ010000042.1 GCA_022614735.1 Acidobacteriota bacterium
ATCGGTCGTTCGAATGTCGGAAAATCCAGTTTGATCAACAGTCTCCTCGGTGTAAAGGGCTTAGCCAGAACGAGTTCGACGCCTGGGAAGACGCAGTCGATCAATTTCTTTCTGATCAATGAGGAGTTTTATTTTGTCGATCTACCCGGATATGGTTATGCCAAGACATCTAAGGAGAAACGGCAGGCATGGGGCAAAATAGTCGAGAGATACCTTGCAGAACGCAAGCAGCTTGTGTTATCTATCTTAATCGTTGATGCCCGGCACGAGCCTTCCCCGTTAGATCTTCAGATGAAATCCTGGCTCCAGCACTTTGGTCTTCCTTATCTGGTGGTCTCAACGAAAGTTGATAAGTTGTCGGCTAACGATCAACGTAAATCCTGGCGAGCAGCGAAAAAGGTTTTTGATACTGAAATCGTGATCCCTTATTCATCGCACACGCGTGATGGGGCGAGTCAGGTATGGGAACAGATCCGGGCCAGCATCAGAGCAGAGAAATAATCCCACTATGTCATTAATTGGTCGCTGAAGGGCAGTTGTCGGTCGATGATGGCCTCCAGTGTGACAAAGAATATCCTTTGGCACACTCGGGCGCATGTAACCGGCAACTGGCAAAACATCATAAGTTGATAAAGCGAAGGTAAACATATCTCCCGATCAGGTCCTTTGCGAAACTCGCCGCAACGACGCTGAATTCTCGCGCACTGATTTCCCAGCAACATAAAGTTTGGCATTGAATCTGGCGCTGAATCCAACAATTGTTGAGTAATATTTGGGCAATCATCGTGAAAGACAGGTTTATGAAGTTTTGAGAAAGATCGGCCTGAGCACCAGCGGAACTAGGTAAAAAACGTGCAGCCTCCATCGCACGCAATCAAATGACTGAGTAATCCCGCCAGACAAGGAGAATTAATCTCACCCGCCATCGATGTGGGATTGCGCCGAGGTTGCGTGCACTGCCGATGTGAGGAATCAGAGGTAAATATATATGCCAGAAAAAACAACAAGCAGAACAAGGAATAGCAACAATAACGATGATGAGATGAGCGAACTCGAGGAGAGTTACGATAGCTTTTTGGATATCGCTGATCTGAAGGAGATGAACATCTCCAAGTTAACCCAGATCGCCAAGGAGCTGGATGTGCCCGGAGCTACGGGGATGCGCAAGCAGGAGTTGATCTTCAAGATTCTGCAAGCGCAGACCGAGAAATCAGGGTTGATCTTCTCGGAGGGTGTGCTTGAAACATTGCCTGATGGGTTTGGGTTCCTGCGCGCCCCCGAGTACAACTACCTGCCAGGCCCGGACGACATCTACGTCAGCCCCTCTCAGATACGCAAGTTCGACTTGCGGACCGGCGACACGATCTCGGGCCAGATACGTCCGCCGAAAGAGGGCGAGCGCTATTTCGCACTGATCAAAGTCGAAGCGATAAACTTCGAGCCGCCGGAGATCGCGCGCGACAAGGTCTTTTTCGACAACCTGACGCCGCTTTATCCGAACGAGCATCTGAGGATGGAGACCGCCACGGAAAACGCCTCAGCGCGAGTTGTTGACATGTTCATGCCGATTGGCAAGGGACAGCGCGGTCTGATCGTTGCGCCGCCACGGACGGGAAAAACCATGCTGCTCCAATCAATCGCCAACTCGATCACCGAGAATCATCCGGAAGTCACACTGATCGTCTTGCTGATTGATGAGCGTCCGGAAGAAGTGACTGACATGCAGCGATCGGTTAACGGCGAGGTGATCTCATCTACCTTCGATGAACCGGCCTCGCGTCACGTGCAGGTGGCTGATATGGTGATCGAGAAAGCGAAGCGCCTGGTCGAGCATAAACGCGATGTCGTGATTCTGCTCGATTCGATCACTCGTCTGGCGCGTGCTCACAACGCGGTCGTGCCGCCATCAGGCAAGATCCTCTCGGGCGGTGTGGACTCGAACGCGCTGCAACGTCCGAAACGCTTCTTCGGTGCGGCGCGCAATATCGAAGAAGGTGGCTCGTTGACGATCATCGCGACAGCGTTGGTCGAAACGGGAAGCAGGATGGACGACGTAATCTTCGAAGAGTTCAAGGGTACGGGCAATATGGAAATCCATCTCGACCGCAAACTCTCCGACAAACGCGTCTTCCCGGCGATCGACCTGCAGAAGTCAGGGACGCGCAAAGAAGAATTGCTCATTCCGAAGAAAGACCTCGATCGAATCTGGGTATTGCGCCGTGTGCTCAACCCTCTTTCCCCGGTAGAGCAGATGGAACTGGTGCTCGAACGCCTCGAGAAGACGAAGACGAACGCGGAGTTCCTGTCGTCGATGAATCAGTAGTTGATTGCGGATGAAGAGGGAAAACGGAACAAACGGAAATAACGGAACAAACGGAAATAAATAAAATTTCCGTTTGTTCCGTTATTTCCGTTTGTTCCGTTTTCCCTCTTCATCTCACTTGGCCTGTTGCAGTGTCAAAGCGACATTCCGCACTTCATCGTTCTCAATCTCAATCTCAACCGAAGCAGGCTGGAAGCCAGGCGCACTCGCAGTAATGCGGTATTTCGCTTTTTCAGGTCTCAGACGGAAGGCAAACTCGCCGCCTTCGCGTGAGATAGTTTCCTGCTTGAATTTCTTTCCGCCATCGATCCGTTCAATCATCACGGCCGAATTGGGCAATGAGAAGCCGGCGCCATAGAGGACCGCTCCGCGGATGACCGCATAGGGGTCGCCTTCGCGCGCAAGCTCGATGACGCGGCTCAGTTTAACAGTTTCACCGGCCTTCACTTCGAGCTTGCGCGTGGTGAATTTTTTAAACCCCTGTTTTTCAAAAGAGAATGAATAATCGCCCGATGTCAGGCCGGCGAATTCGAACTCCCCATCCCGGTCGCTCCTGGTTTCGTGCTTGTCGTCTTGATTTTTAGCATTAATGGCGCGCACAACTACGCCCTCGAGAGCTTTACCCTTGTGCTCTTTTACTTTGCCTTTGACGATCCCGGTCTGAGCGCCTGCCCGGGAAATGAGCGATAGAGTAAGAACTAATGCGAAGATAATTGCGTATTTCAGTCGAATACTCATTATAATAACCTCCACTCTCAAGGATGTGGCCTGGCGATTGCGCCAAACCGTACGACAGATTATAACAAGGCGGCCATGAAATTTCGTTCGTTCATCACTGCTTTCATCATTGCAGTTTCGACTGTCGCTACCGCTCAAGACCGTCGAACGCAGGAGCCTCGTCCAGCTCTGACCATTCGGGTTGATACCGATCTGGTCGCTCTTGATGTCACGGCTACAGATAAGAACGGAAACTTTGTGCGGGATTTGCGCGAGGATGAATTTCAACTGTTGGAAGATGGAAAACCGCGGAAGATAGATTTCTTTGCCATGACCGATGAATCTACTCTCTCGCGACCGCTGGCGGTGGTCTTTGCGCTGGACCTCTCCGGCAGTCTCAAGCCCGAAGAGACAGTTACTCTGCGCGAGGCGGCGAAGAAATTCCTCGAATTGATGAAAGGTGAATCGGTCTTTGCGGTGCTGGCATTCAACTACAAAGTGAAAATTTTACAGGATTTCACTGACGATGGGCGAAGGTTTGAACGAGCGCTCGATAAGATAGAGGGTTTTGAAGGCTCGACCAGGATTTATGATGGGATAGATCGTGCCGTCGTCATGCTTGATCGGAAGGCGCCACGCACACGCAAAAACCGTCCGGTGCGGCGCGTTGTCGTCGTCATCAGCGATGGTTTCGATTCGGCAAGCGTCATCGACCGGAAGGAGCTGGTGCGGAGAGCTACCGCTTTGGGTGTGACCGTCTATTCGATTACTTTGCCGTCATATATGTTTTCCGCCACTCGTTCGACCGAGCGTGTCATTACGCCATTGGATGCGACGCGAGTCGTAAGCGCAACCGGCGGACGCGATTTTGCGGCGGATGCGGCTGACTTCACCCCTGTCTTCAAGGCATTGGCCGAGGAGATACGCGCAAGCTACGCGCTGGCATATTATCCGGAATGGCGCGATGGAAGATTTCACGAATTGCGGGTGAAGACTTCACGACCGGGAGTGCAGCTGCGCGTCAACCGCACCGGATTCGTTGCTCCAAACAAGTAGAATCAACTCGGCTGCTAACCTTCAATATTCGCGTTCGTCTTCCAAGTCATCCTCGTCCTCTTCGTCCGGTGCGAGATCAAGTTCGATTGGATCAAGCCCGACGACTTCGAGCATGACCTCACATTCTTCACAATTGATGATCTCTCCTTTATCCACATCTTCGTCGACGTGAATCTCGGCTTCACATTCAGGGCAGACAGCTAATGGCACGATGTTGATCCTCCATGATAAAGCAGGGATGAATATTCTCGCGCGCAGTGGTCATGACCCATTCGATGCCAGACAAATGAAAGTGCGGAAGGAATCGTGTTCAAGATCCCACTTGCCACGCGAGGAGAGAATCTAAACTAAACCCGCTTTATTTGGCAATCCTGCGCAGGTTCCGGGCGATTTTCGGAGTGGAGGGCGCTGCGAGACAGTCCCTCTGCGGTTGAAAGTGATAAAAGGCCAATATTTATGCGGCCGCGGGGCGGGCACTTGTGTTTTGAGCCCGAAAAATCAGGCATTTTATGCATTTTCTTTGATAATTTATCTTGCGCCACCATACAAGCTACGGTATACTGCGCCCCGTTTCTGCACAATATAATGTGATTGCAATTTTGCTCTTTTACCGTCATCGGAGGCAGCGAGTATCAACGGTTGCCTCTTCAGCTAGCGAGGCCGCCCTGAGCCGTTTTGCTTCGTCCGTTGACAAAGCGCGGCAAGGCGAAGCCTGAATAAACAAAACCATAAATACAAGGAGAAAAACATGGCAGCAAAACAGATGACCAAGAGCCAACTGGCCGCTCATATTGCCGATAGATTCAGCATCTCGAAGAAAGCCGCAAATGAGTTCCTCGATGAGATCGCCGCTGTCGCGGTAGCGCAGACCAAGAAAGTAGGAGCATTTACACTTCCGGGACTTGGAAAGCTCGTTAAAGCCCACCGCAAGGCTCGCATGGGTCGCAATCCGATGACCGGCGCAGCGATCAAGATTCCGGCCAAGACGGTCGTCAAGTTCCGTGTGGCGAAGGCCTGCAAGGACTCTATCGTCCCGGCAAAGAAGTAATAATTGATGAGATAGTTCGCAGTTCGCAGTTACCGCACACTGACTGCGAACTGCGAACTGCGAACTATTTCATCTGATCTGCTGCGGCTGCGGGTTGATGAGCCAGGGGTAAGGTGAAAGTGAAACTCGTGCCGCGTCCAACTTCTGATTGGACAGTGATCTGCCCGCCAAGGGCTTCGACCAGCCGTTTCGAGATCGCCAGGCCGAGGCCAGCGCCATCCGATTGTGAGCCCGGCACACGCACAAAGCGATCGAAGATACGCGAAAGATACTCAGGTGGAATGCCTCGGCCCGTGTCCGTCACCGAGATGGAGACGTAAGCCTCACGATGCGCTGCGGTGAGCAGGATTTCACCACCGCGCGGTGTATGGCGTGCTGCATTCCTCACCAAATTGTTGAGGACACGCTCAACCTGTCCCCAGTCAGCGAGTGCGAAGGGAAGATCGAAAGGGATCTCCGATTTGAAGGTCAGGCCTTTCGATTGCACATATGGTTTTAAAGACTCGACAGCTGAAGCGAGCAGGGCGGAGATGTTAGTCGGGACGAGATGCGGCGCGCTGTTGCCCGCTTCAATTTTTGACAGGTCGAGCAGGTCGCGCATCAAATTCTCAAGCTTTTCGCAGTCGCGGCGGCAGTTGTAAAGCACATCGAGTTGTCGATCGGTCAACTCTCCTGCGGCCCCTTCAATCAGAACGTGAATACCCATTTCGATATTTATCAGCGGCGCACGCAGTTCGTGTGAGGCGAGGGCAATAAAATCAGATTTGAGGAGATCGACATCACGCAGATGGGTGATATCTTCGAGTAAAACCACTGCGCCGAGAAGTTGTTGCTCCTCATCGCGCATCGGTGTGGCGCGCAGCCGAAATGCCCGTTCAGTCCCGGCCACCTTCAGTGGTAGGGCCGCAGCAACGCTCTCGCTCGCCACCGCATGTTGTGAGCTTAAGGCTTCGACCACGGCCGCGTCGATTCGATTATCACGAGCGACTTCCGAGATCGGCTTCCCCGTGTTGCCGGCTTCAAGACCGAATATCTCTTCGGCTGCGCGATTTAATTTTGTGACTTTTCCCTCCGCGTCTGTCACGAGCAGAGGATCATAGAGGGAATCAATTGCAGCTTCAGTTGTTTGTTGCGCAACGACAATTTTGCCCAGATCGGAGCGGCGCAATATCCGAATGCGTTCAGCCATGCGATTGAATTCGGCGGCAAGCAACCCAATTTCATCCCGTGAATTGATCTCGGCTTTGACGTTCAGATTGCCACCGGCAATCCTCGATGTCACCGTCGTCAGCTCGCGCACCGGACGGACGATACGCTCGGCAAAGAAGAAAGCGAGGATCAGACTCACCACGACCAGTGAGAGGTTGATGATTGAGGTTATGATGAACCACCGACGCGCGCTTTCAACAGCCGCATCCGATTTCGCCAGCATCGCTGACTGATTCAATCGCAGCAATTGATCGCATTGTCTACGAAGCCGGTGGAAGGTCGGCTCGAGTTGCTCGAAGTATTGCCCCCCGATCCGTTGTGACTCATTTATCGTCCCTCCTTTCGCTGCTGGCTCAAAGAAAGCCTCGAGAAGCTTGTAATATGACTGGCGATCATGACGGATATTTTCGATCAGAGCAGCTTCGCCCTGCTCGGTGATGTTATTTGCCGCCTTATCGAATGCTGCGTCAAAAAGCCGGCGATGTTCGAGCATCTGCTGAGTTGCGCGCTCACGTTCTCCGAGCAGAATGAAGAGCGCTGCTGAATCAAGGCGCTCAGCGCTCTCTTTCATATCCTGTGCGGCGACGACCGAATCATAATTATTTGAGAGGATCAGCTTTGAGACGCGCCCCATGTCCCACAGTCGCCAGACACTCCACACGCCGAGGGCCACCAGCGCTGCCACGAATACAAGATAACTAAGCAAAAGTTTTGTGCGTAAGTTCATAATGCTCACAAAACGAAGACCTGAAAGTTCGCAGTTCGCAGTTCGCAGTTCGCGGTTCGCAGTTCGCAGTTTACAGTTCGCAGTTCGCAGCTAAAGGTTTGTGGCCCGTCATTATCGGACTGCGAACTGTGAACTGCGAACTGCGAACTGCGAACTAATGAAAATCATCACCATGATGATCCACCGATTTCTCATCGGCTTTATCATCCCTGAGTGGCACTACGTGGACCGTCGCGTCTCGCGCTTCATTTAAAAAGCGATTTATGACTGAGCCGCGCAACAGAATATCCCAACGTGAGCGGGCCGATTGTCCGAAGATGACGTGGGTAATGCCTTCGCGTCGCGCAAACTCGATCAGAGCGTCAGCGACGCGGGAAGCTTTCAATCTGACGAATTTTGCGCCGAGTTCGTCTGCGAACCGGACGTTCTCCAGCAAAGAGACATGATCTTTGGGGTCGATCCGACCCGGCTCTTCACGAGGGGTCTCAACGTAGACCGCATACCAATCAGAGGCCAGTCGTCCGGCGATGCGTGAGCCGATTCGCAACAGCTTCTTGGCATTCCCCCGGGTAGTGATACAAACCATGACCTTTTCCGGGATAACCGCCTGCTCCAGTCCCTCGCGCTCGCGGTAGTCGTGCGCCTTCGCCGCCTGGTCTTCTGCAACTTGGCGGAGTGCCAATTCGCGCAGCGCGGAGAGATTCCCCTTGCGAAAGAAGTTATTGAGCGCCTGCTCGATCTTTTCAACGCCGTAAATCTTGCCTTGCCGCAAACGCGTCCGCAGCGTATCGACCGAAACGTCGACATTGACAACCTCATCTGCTCTTTGCAGAAAGCTGTCGGGGATAGTCTCCCGCACACGCACGCCGGTTGTGCGCGCGATCGCATCGTTGAGCGATTCGATATGCTGCACGTTGACTGCTGTGATTACCGAAATACCGGCCGCCAGCAGATCCAGCACGTCCTCATAACGCTTACGGTTCTTCGAGCCGGGCACATTCGTGTGCGCCAGCTCATCGACAATCGCGACTTCGGGTTTGCGCGCTATGACAGCCTCGACGTCCATCTCTTCGAGGACGACGCCGCGATACTCGATTTTGCGCAGCGGCACGTGTTCCAGAACACCGATCAATGCCGCAGTATCTACGCGTCCATGGGTTTCAATCAGGGCGATGACCACATCCACTCCCTGTTGTCCGAGTAGATGCGCCTCTTCAAGCATCTGGAAAGTCTTGCCTACGCCGGCGGCTGCGCCAATGTAGACACGCAACCGCGCTCGCTCGCTCTCTTTGAGTTTGGCGAGGAAGGATTCGGGAGATGCTCGTCTATTGCCGTTATCGTTCACGATCTGTTGGTGGAAAGCGGTTGAGGCGGAAGACCATAGATTTCTCCGGGGTCATCCGCCTCAAGCTTAAAATCAATGCTCGACTCTCAGATTCATCGCGTCATCGGTTTACGTTCATCGAGCTTTAGATTGAGCAGGAGCACATTGACGCGAGGCTCGCCGAAGAAACCAAGCGTGCGCCCTTCGGTGAATTCAGTCACGAGTTTTCGCACATCATCTTCACTCAATCCTCTTTCGCGCGCAACACGCGGCACCTGATATTCAGCCGCTGCGGGAGAGATGTGCGGATCGAGCCCCGACCCCGAAGTCGTCACCAAGTCAACCGGCACCGGCTTGCCGGGGTTTTCCGCCTGGAGTTTTTCTACATCTGCCTTCACCCGGTCGATCAATTTCTTGCTGGTTGGCCCGAGATTGGACCCCGAAGACGCCCCCGCATCGTAGCCGATGGCGCCCGCCGCTGATGGACGGGAGCGGAAGTAGCCGGGAGATGAGAACGGCTGTCCGATGATTCGAGAGCCAACGACCTGACCGTTGCGTTCAATCAGTTGACCGTTAGCCTTGTCAGGGAAGATCACCTGAGCGATGCCAGTGACGACAAGTGGAAAGATCAATCCTAAAATGACGGTCGTCACAATTGTCATCAAGATTGCTGTCATGAAGTTCCTCATAATAGTCCTTATTCCGCGTCGAGAGGAGAAAACGGGTCCACAAGAAAGGGCGGAAATAACGGAACAAACGGAAATTCTCTAGGATTTTTCCGTTTGTTCCGTTATTTCCGCCCTTTCTTGTGGACCCGTTTTCTCTCTGTCCTTTCATAACCACAAAATCCGTTATCACCAGTGAATTTCAAATTTCAAATTTCAAATTTCAAATTTCAAATCAGCTAGGCCAACCCCAGCGCGACAATAATCACGTCGATGATCTTGATCCCGATGAATGGGATGATGATCCCGCCCAGCCCATAGATTAACAAGTTGCGCCTGAGCAGCGCGGCAGCGCTCATCGGGCGGTATTTGACACCTTTGAGCGCCAGTGGAATGAGCGCGATGATGATCAGCGCATTAAAAATCACCGCTGATAGAATCGCGGATTGCGGTGTGGCGAGCCGCATAATATTGAGCGCGTTTATCGCGGGGAAGGCTACGGAGAACATCGCCGGGATGATCGCGAAGTATTTGGCGACGTCGTTGGCAATCGAAAACGTCGTCAACGCTCCGCGCGTCATGAGCAATTGTTTGCCGATCTCCACGACCTCGATCAGTTTCGTCGGGTTGGAGTCGAGATCGACCATGTTGCCCGCTTCCTTTGCGGCCTGTGTGCCGGTGTTCATCGCCACCCCAACATCTGCCTGCGCCAGCGCAGGAGCATCGTTTGTGCCGTCGCCGGTCATGGCCACCAGCTTGCCCTCTGCCTGTTCGCGTCTGATCAATGCCATCTTATCTTCGGGCTTTGCTTCGGCGAGGAAATCATCGACGCCTGATTCGCGCGCGATGGTCGCCGCAGTGAGCGGATTGTCGCCGGTGATCATGACCGTCTTGATTCCCATGGCGCGTAGTTGATCGAAGCGTTCTTTCATCCCACCTTTAACGATGTCCTTCAGATGGATGACACCGAGCGGACGTTTGTTATCTGCGACGACAAGCGGGGTTCCGCCTGCTTTGGCGATGCGTTCGACGATCTCGCGCATCTCCCTCGGCGCCTGACCGCCATTGGTATCGACATACTTCTCGATTGCGTCGGCTGCGCCCTTGCGGATCTCTCGCCGGTCGTAATCGACGCCCGACATTCTGGTCTGCGCGGTGAAGGCGATGAAGCGCGCCTCGTGAGGCTGAAGATCGCGCCCCCGCAGGCCGTACTTTTCTTTCGCCAGCACAACGATCGATCGTCCTTCCGGCGTTTCATCAGCGAGCGAAGAAAGTTGCGCCGCGTCAGCCAGTTCTTGCTCTTTGACACCGGAGAGGGGAATGAATTCGACGGCCTGCCGGTTGCCGAGCGTGATCGTGCCCGTCTTATCGAGCAGCAGCGTATTTACGTCACCTGCCGCTTCGACGGCGCGCCCGGACATTGCCAGCACGTTGTGTTGCACCAGCCGGTCCATCCCAGCAATGCCAATTGCCGAAAGCAGAGCGCCGATCGTCGTCGGAATCAAACAGACGAGTAGTGAGACGAGAACAAAGATCGACTGCGGCGAGTTGGAATAGATCGCGAATGGCTGCAGCGTGACGACCGCGAGCAGGAAGATGATCGTCAGTCCTGCGAGCAATATGTTCAACGCAATTTCATTCGGCGTCTTCTGCCGCTCTGCGCCTTCGACCAGCGCGATCATCCGGTCAATAAACGTCTCGCCCGGGTTCGATGTGATGCGGACTTTGATTTGATCCGAAAGCACGCGCGTGCCGCCGGTGACCGCCGAGCGGTCGCCTCCCGCTTCGCGGATTACCGGAGCAGATTCGCCGGTGATCGCAGACTCATCAATCGAAGCTATGCCTTCGATCACTTCGCCGTCACCCGGGATAAATTCTCCCGCAGAGACGATTACGATATCGTCTCTGCGAAGCCTCGGCGCCGGCACAACCTCGATCTGGCCATTCGACGTCAAACGCCTGGCCATCGTCTCGGTCCTCGCTCTGCGCAGCGTCTCGGCTTGCGCCTTTCCGCGCCCTTCGGCCATCGCTTCGGCGAAGTTGGCGAAAAGCACTGTGAACCACAGCCACAACGTGATCTGTAATTCGAATCCAATGTTCGGGGCGCCTGTGACGATGTCGCGAATGAGCAGGATTGTAGTGATAACGCTGCCGACCTCGACCACGAACATGACCGGGTTTTTCATCATTGTGATCGGGTTTAGCTTGCGGAACGAATCCCAGATCGCCCGCGAGATAATTTTGGGATCCCAAATTGAGATTGTTCTTTTTTCTTTAGTCATAAGCAATATTGATTACAAATTCTGATGTCAGGACACATTTTCAAAGTTAGGATTCAGATCGTAAGGCAAGGTGGAACACAAAAAAGGCAAAAAGGGTAAAAAAGGCAAAAGGGCCAAGAATTTTTGCCCTTTTTGCCTTTTTTGTATTCCAATTTCATTCCTGTACAAGAGTCTAACTATGTAAAAGTGTCCCGACATCAGTTACAAATTGCGAATTGCCGATTGCGGATATCTTCTCTTCAAATCCGCAATCCGCAATCCGCAATCCGCAATTAGAAAGTATGTCCGGCGTACATCAGGAAGTGCTCCACAATGGGGCCGAGACTCAAGACGGGGAAGAAGGTCAACGCGCCGACGATCAAAATCACACTCACCAGGAGCGCCGCAAACAGCGGCGTCGTGACTGGGAATGTCCCCAGAGACGGCGGTGTGATCTTCTTGCGCCCCAGACTGCCGGCGAGCGCCAGCATCGGGACGATCATCAGGAATCGTCCGAAGAGCATGGAGATGCCGATGGTCGTGTTATACCAGTATGTGTTCGCCGAGATGCCGGCGAACGCCGAACCGTTGTTGCCTGTCCCGGAAGTGAAGGCGTAGAGCATCTCTGACAGTCCGTGCGGCCCTGCGTTGTTAAGCTGTGAGGTGCCGAAATCCGGTGAGATTGAAGAATAGGCCGTAAAGACCAGGATTGTGAGCGGGAAGATGAGCACATTCAGCATAGCCATCTTCACGTCGTAGGCCTCGACCTTTTTGCCTAAATATTCCGGTGTGCGTCCCACCATCAACCCGGCGATAAAGACCGAGAGGACGACATAGATCAGAATGCCGTACATCCCCGCGCCCACGCCGCCGAAGATCACTTCACTGAGCTGGATGTTCGCTAGCGGTACCAGTCCGCCGAGTGGTGTATATGAATCGTGCATTGAGTTGACCGCGCCACACGAAGCGTTGGTAGTAATCGTGGCCCAGAGTGTGGAATTGGCGAGGCCGAAGCGCACCTCTTTCCCTTCCATGTTACCACCCGATTGCATCGCACTCGTAGTTTGATCAACCCCGGTTAATAAAGGATTGCCCTTTGCCTCCGCCCAATAACTGACGGCTATACCTGCGAAAAAGAGCACCGCCATAGCGGCGAAGACCGCCCAGCCGTGCCTTTGCGAGCCGGTCATGCGGCCGAGCGTGTAAGTCAATCCAGCCGAGATGGCGAAGATGGCGATCATCTCGATCAGGTTGGTAAACGGCGTCGGGTTCTCGAACGGGTGCGCGCTGTTGGTATTGAAGAAGCCGCCGCCGTTCGTGCCCCACTCTTTGATGAACTCCTGCGAGGCCACGGGCCCCTGGGCGATCACCTGCTCAGTGACCTGTTGAGTCTCCTTTACCGGCTGGCCGCTTGCATCAGTAACGACGTTGCCGTTGGCGTCTTTTTTATCGACCTCGATTGTTTGCGGATCAACCAGCTTGACCGTGTCGTAAGGCCGCAGGTTCTGTGTTACGCCGCCGGCCACGAGCACGAGCGATCCGACGAGGCAGAAGGGGAGCAAGACCCAGAGCGTCGCCCGCGTCATGTCTACCCAGAAATTGCCGAGCGTGTCCTTTTGGCGCTGCGCGATGCCGCGGATGAAGGCGATGGCCAGAGCAATGCCGACCGCCGCAGATGTGAAGTTATGGTAAGCCAGACCGGCCATCTGCGTCAGATAGCTCATTGTCACTTCAGGGACATAGCTCTGCCAGTTGGTATTGGTCGTGAATGATGCCGCCGTGTTGAAAGTCGAATGCGGGATGATGCCCGCGAGTTTCTGCGGGTTAAATGGCAGGTAGTACTGCAAGCGTTGCTGCGCGTAAAGCACGAGCATAGACACCATGCTAAAGAGCAGCATCGCTACCGCGTACTCTGTCCAGCGCATCTCGCGATCTTCTTTCACGCCGGTCAAGCGGTAGATAATCCGTTCGATGGGTCGCAAGACCGGGTCGAGAAACGTCCGCTCGCGGTTGAAAACGTGCGCCATAAAGACGCCGAGCGGCTTCGTGACGGCGAGAATCACGGCGAAGAAAAAGAGAATTTGTAGCCAGCCGTTGATTGTCATATTAGAATTTTTCGGGGCGCAAAAGCGCGTAAGTTAGATAAATGAGCAACAGCGCGGAGACCGCGAGGCCCAGGATGGCTTCCAGGTTCATCTGCACACTCCTGCGGCAACTACTGGGAGCGCTTGCGCTCCCAGTAGTTGTCATTGTTTCAGAGCGTCGCTGTGAGCGACATGAAAGACTCCTCATTGCAATTTGTCACACCCCCGCACATAGGCGAGCGAGAGCAGGAAAAAAACTACCGTGGTTGCGATAAAGATCAGGTCTATCATTGCTCTCTCCATGATTCGTTAGCTCTATAGCCTCGGGCCTAAGCGCCGGAGGCGCGAAATGTCTATAGAAATGCCCGTCTCCTGGCTTCCAAGCTCCGGAGGAGCGACATCCACGCATCCAGATGTCGCTCCTGACGGAGCTTGAGATTGGCCATTGATCGAAGCTATAAACATTGGGCTCCTCCGGAGCCGATCGGGAGTTCTTGAAAAACGTTTATTTTCATCGTCTTCAATTAAGGTTGATCCCGATCGCCGAGTAGAAAAAGTGGTTGCCGCGAGATACGCCAAAGTTGCCGATCGAGTAGCCGAAATATCCGGTCACCTTCGGGTGCGGTTTGAAGGCGACGCCCGGCGTAAAATAACCGGCCGCGTTCTTGCCGGTATACCAGTCGGCCTGAACCGTCAGATATTTCGTCACCGGCTGTTCAATTGCGAACTGTCCGCCGGCACGATTCGCATCCGGCGCTACCACATTCGGCGAGAAGAAGTAGCTGCCAAAAGTCAGCCGCGTCTTTGTCGGCAGGGTCTTGCTAAATTCAGCATATAAGTAATTGCCGATATCGTAAGTGTTGTTGCGAACCGGGGCGAAGATATTGTCACCGACGACAAAAGCCCATCCATTGTCGCCTCCGTCATACGCTTTCCATTTGAAGGTCGGCGAGATCGTGGTTGAGTCCGGCCCGGGCTGGATGTTGCCGTTGACGTTTAAGCCGACCTCGAGGCGCCCGCCGGTACCAATGACGACACGAGGGACGAACGAATAGAAGCTCCCCACGGCCTCAGCATCAGTGAACTTGTAGGTCGTATCCAACTCGAAATAGACCTTACCTTTGTCGAGCACGTCCGTACTCGGCACATTGAAGATGGTCTGCTGTGCTTGCGCCGTTTTGAAAGCGCCACAGAGCATAAGAACCATCGCGATGAGCCACAGTGAAGACCTGGCAAACGTCTTTTGCCCTGATCTGACTCTGGCGCTCTGCATCGTCAAATCCTGATTCAGATGGACCGAGCGCCCGACTTGAAAATCAAGCTCAGTCGGCAACTGCTTCCTACCGTTCCGCTCGGACATAGGAGAACCTATGCGCCGAAAGAGCAGAAAGGTGAGCAGCGAAAACATCAAAATTGAAATTAGTTGAAGGGACATTCTAATTACCTCCCGTGGCAGCGCAAGAAACCCGCGCCACTGCACGCGAAAATTTATTGATCGTCGTCTTCTTCATCACGCGCGATCTTTGACTTAACTTGTGATTTATCTTTCTCCATCCAATCCAGACAGTATGCGCCCAGGATGATTAGTGGGATGGTCAGGTAAAGCAGAACCGAGCCGCTCGTCGAGAGCCATTGTCGCGCGCCGTCGTTGGTTACAAACCATCCGGCAGCCGTCAGAATGGAACCGGACAACGCTGTTGCCGCGCCTCCGAATAAACCGATGGCTGCGCCCACGTATTGCATCTTTACCAGCCAGCGACGGCTCAGCGCCTTGGCCGCTATATCATTTGGTTCCATCTGCACACCGGGGTATGTATTTGTCAGCGAGCTCATATCTTTTCCTTTCTCACCCCTTTGCATATCACTCACGAAAACCGCTTCTCAGCAGCGATTGACTCCGTTCTGTCTTGAAGGGATGACTCATTGACGGAATTAGCATAGGGCAGCATGCATAAGGATGGCGTAAGCAGATTATAAAAAAATCGTAAAGATTGCGGAGAAGGAAAGAGAGATAGTGAAGAACGCGAAACACGCGAAATTTCTAGGCTTTTTCGCTGATGTCGGGACACTTTTGCAAAATCAGCTTCTTCTACGAGAATGAAATTGGAATACAAAAAAGGCAAAAAGGGCAAAAAAGGCAAAAGGGCCAAGAATTTTTGCCCTTTTTGTCTTTTTTGCCTTTTTTGTATTCCACCTTTTCATCGTTTCTGGGCGTCGTTTTTGACGGCATGAATGCCCCCCTCGCTTCCGGAAAACAGGTTCTCAAAAAATTTTCTTTACCCCATGAACCAGAGAGGGGGTACTCTATCGCGGTTCCGTCAGCGGCCCCAACCGACGCGTGATACTCCTCTCAGCAGTACAAGTGAAACCACGCGCCAGATCACGCTCAGGAACGTACTCACGATAAAGCTGTCGGACTGGCAATGTAATCCGGAACAACTTTGCCTGACCGGCTACGGAGGAACTCAAAATGTCACATCGCGGAGAAATGGCCGCACGCTTTGCCGAATTACCTTTCATGCTCACCGAACGGCCATACACTCAGACGGAGTTAATGGAACACTTCGGTGTTGATCGCAAGACCATCAAACGCAGCATTGATGCTCTGACAGAGCACAGCGGGATATACGAAGAGCGCGATGGGCGGCACGTCTACTACCGCGCCAAGGGTAATTTCAAACCTCCTCCGCTCACTCCCGCCGAAGTGGCAACGCTGCTGCTTGCCCAGGAGGCCATTGGGACGACCGGGTTAACGGCGATCAGCTCGCCATTCGCGAAACATGCTCGCTCCCTGCTGACTAAGGTGCGGGCCTCGTTGCCCCAAAGCCTGCGCGAAAGAATGACTGCGATGATTTCCGTTTACGGCTCAGCCACCGCGCCCGCCAAAGACTTCGCCGATTACGCCGGAACTATCGACCAACTGGCAATGGCCGCTGTCGAGTGCCGTAGTCTATTGATGAGCTACCACACGCTGCACAGCGGCGAAACCAAAGACCGCAAATTCGATCCATACGCAGTCTATTTCGACCCCGACGGTGCAACCATGAAAGTGATCGGGTACGATCACAGCCGGAAAGACATCATCCCGTTTTCAATAGACCACATCCGCGCGCTGCGCGAAACCAACGAACACTTCGTTCGCCCGTCCAAATTCGACCTTCGCGAATTTCTGGCCGAGAACTGTTTCAACGGCATTCACGGCAAACCCATCAAGGTACGGTTGCGCGCTTACGGCGTGACGGCCTGCATCTTCGCCGAACGGAGGTTCCACCGCTCGCAGCGGGAGATCGAGCGCATTCCGCCCAAATCTAAAAGGCCGGAATCGATCACCATTGAGATGGAGGTCGCCGGAGGACGCGGTCTGGTGCGATTCATTCTCAGTTGGGCGCCGGATGTCGAAGTCCTTTCACCAGAGGAGCTTCGCCGCGATGTCACTGAAGTCTACCGCCGATCTCTGGAGCGATTCGCCGACCGCGAGTAATTTTTTTTGAGTGGCAGGTGGTCAGTGTCCCGTCCTTGCCCGGTGTCAGTAGTAAGCTGCCTCGCGGTTCAAGAAAAAACGGACAAAATCAGGAAAGTGTTAAAGAAGGCTGAGCTATGCACAAAAGGTGAATGAAATTGAAAAACGCCTGACGGCATCACTGGAAATCTACTTGTTTGAAAACAAAGGGCCCCTACTACTGGGTCTGTGCTCAACGCCGAACGGCATCCAAGAAAAAAATACTTGACTAAATAAGAAAAATCAATAAGCTTACCCCGAATCTGTGGTAATGAGACCAAGGAGAAGGGGTATGGGGTTAGAAATTATGAGTTGTGAACACTGTCAAGTTGTCGAAGATAATGAAATCGTCTGGGGATGTGGAAATCCTGTCCTCCTTTCGGACATTAATATAACAGAAGTTATATGTCCAAATTGCCACGCTCAATTGCTGAGTGGGAATTTGTCCTAATAAACATTTCTCAGATCACGCGACTTTCTAAATACAGAGCCGCAAACAAAGGAGGTTTATAGCATGGTTCACATCGAATTGAAATTCCCTGTCACTGGTACGACCCTGCCGTCCGATCACGGCTACGGCCTGTACGGGGCAATCTCGCGGATCATCCCCGAAGCACACGGCACTGATTGGCTGGCCATCGAAACCGTCCCGGGGGCGGCGCGTGGAGACGGCGTCACGCAACTCGATCAACAAGCAAGGCTGAAAATCCGTATCCCGCAAGACCGCGTGTCGCTGATGCTAAAACTGGCCGGAAAAAGGCTTGAAGTAGATGGCCACGCGATTCGATTGGGCGCGCCGCAAATCTTTTTGCTCAAACCGGCGACGACGCTCTACGCCCGCATTGTCACAATCAAAGGCTTTACCGAGCCGGAACCTTTTCTGGACGCGGTTTGCCGCAAGCTGGATGAGCTTGGTGTCAAAAGTGAACCGGTCGTTGGCGAACGTCGAGTCTTGAAAGTCGGCAATCATACTATTGTCGGCTTCGGACTGACGGTTCACGAACTGAGTGAAGAAGGGTCGTTGATTTTGCAGGAACTCGGCATTGGCGGCAGGCGGCGTATGGGATGTGGGTTCTTCAATCCAATTTCCGAAAGGAATCAAAAATGACGAAGCCCAAACACTTGCTCGCTAAATCATACGACCAGTCGAAGCACGGAGCCATTCCGCCTGATTATGCCCTGCTGTTACAACACAGCCGCGATGTAGCGGAGGCATGCAGAGCATTGGCTGCTTCGTCAGGGAAGGTTGCGCTATCCTGCGTTAACCTCGGCCTGGAAACATTTGATCGTTTTGGTCGCGCACTCACTGCTAATGGCTGGATTCAGGATTTGGGCAAAGCTAGTAGCCACTTTCAGGCGATGGTGTCGGGTCAATCCGAAATTACGCAGTTACTGCGCCACGAAACAATTTCCGGATTACTGATTTGGTTCGACTCGAAATTGCGTGATTGGCTTGAACCTCTGTCCGAAACGCTCCTGTTTTCGCTCTGGGGGGCGATGGGGCATCACCGCAAATTTGATGAGCAGACAGTCCCGAACCAGGTCGGAAGTCTTGTTGTCCATGTCTCTCACGACGACTTCACTGCCATTCTCAAGGAGATGAGCAACGATCTTGAACTAGGTGTGCCTCCACGCTTTGAGCGTGATTTGGTCATCGTAAGATCGCATCGGGATTCGGGAGATATGACGGCGCTTGAAGACCTCCGCGATTTGCAAGATGAATTTCTTGATTGTGAGACGCAGTTTGCCGATGAAGACAAACAGCGAATGCTGGCGCTAGTCAAAGGCTTCGGTATTGCGGCGGATGTCGCGGCTAGCGCAATCGCGGCACGAGGTCAGTGGTCAAGTAGTTACTCTCTCTCAAAGTTCGTCGAAGAAAGCCTGGCGGTTGGACTAATCGCAGACGACTTATCGAAGCTTATCAGCAGTTGGGCATGGGCGAAGTCATCGGAGAAGCGTAGCGATGGCGGCGCAAATTCATTGCCTCCTGGATTTGTCTTCCGAGATTTCCAAAATGAGGTCGCCGCCTCAGGCTCTTATCTAACACTGGCGCAAGCTGGGTGTGGATCGGGTAAAAGCCTGGGTGCATATCTGTGGGCTCGCTGGTGGTGTGAAAAGTTTGCGGCTGAAGGCCGGGCAAATTTCCGCCTATTTTTCTGCCTGCCCACGACTGGCACAACCACCGAGCATTTCAAAGACTACGCGCTCGAGTCTGGGCTCGATGCCGAGTTGATAAGTCTGACACACTCGCGCTCTAGCGTGGATTTAAAGTCGATGGCCGAAACTGCACCGCAGGAAGAGGCTAGCGATTCAGAGACGGACACAGCCAAACAAGCCCAAGCCGCGCTGAACGCCGAACGTGAAAAGATTGAATCGCTGGCGCTGTGGAGCACGCCGTTGGTCGTCACCACTTCAGATACTATTCTTGGATTGATGTCGAACGCGCGGCGGGCGATCTACAGCTTGCCCGCGATTGTGAACAGTGTGATTGTGTTCGATGAAATTCATGCCTTCGATGACCAGATGTTTGGACACCTGCTGGTCTTCTTGAAAAACTTCCCACGCTTGCCCGTGCTGCTGATGACAGCTTCATTGCCTGAAGCACGCAGGCGCGCGATTGAGTGTGTTCGCCCTGATTTGAAGCCGATTCCAGGCCCGCCGGAATTTGAATTGCTCAAACGTTACCTAATTGATGACTCGGAAACTGAAGAGGAGGTATGGCGAGACGTCGATAAACGGCTGCGCAGCAATGAGAAGGTATTGTGGGTGCGGAATCGCGTAGAGTGGGCTAACGAAACCTATCGTGAATGCCTCAGGCGGTTCCGCGAGCAGGTTCCCGACGTCTCAATCAATGTTTACCACTCGCGTTTTCGCTACAAAGATCGCAGCGTTCGGCATCGCCGTGTGATTGACGATTTTAAGACCGACGGCAAGGCAGCGATTCTCGTGGCGACGCAGGTCGCCGAGATGTCGCTGGATTTATCGGCCGATCAGTTAATCACTGACATCGCGCCGGTTCCGGCGTTGATTCAGCGGATGGGGCGGCTCAACCGCAAAGCCGAACCGAACCCAAACAGTCCTCCGCCTGCCAAACCAGCATTGATTCGCGCGCTGCCAGAAAGTGAGCCTAACGTTTGTCTACCCTACGACAAGGAGGAGATTGAGATTGCAGCACAGTGGGTTGGCGCTTTGAAAGAAATGAACAGGCCACTCAGCCAACGCGACTTGGCCGATGCTTTCGCCCGATTCAACAACGCAGCAGAATACGATATCGCCAAAGCCGAAGAGCGCGCAAGCTTCTTTGCTGGCTTATGGCGCACGCGACCGGGGAAGACACGCGGCGACGGTTACACGATCAACGTCATTCTCGAAGCCGATCTCAAAGTATGCGACGAATTCGACAAATATGGTGATCCTTCGCGCAATTGGCTGCGCCAGCACGAAGTTTCCATCCCAATCAAAGAGGACGCATTGCGCTGGCCGCGGGTGGGAGGTTTGCGCGTCGCGCCAAGTAGCCAAGTGGCTTACGACTTTAACGACAGAACAAGGGAGGGCACGGGAGCAAGATGGCTAAAGAAATAATTTATCGTCTGAGCAATCCAGGTTACACGATCTACCATCGCGCCGCGCTCGGCGGCTTGGCCGCGACAGTGCGAGCTTGGGGGACGAACAGACCCGAAGGCGTTGAAGCCGAACTGCAGCGTGATTTCGTTCGGCTGGCCTGGAACGATGACTTGCCGGATCAAGAGGCATTGCGGCGCATTCTTGCGGCGTCGTTCAGGCTGACCGATGACAAAATGATTGAATTGCCGGGGCAGGGCATCCGCGCGGATCAGGCCGACCTGCGGCTGGCGATACACAACGGCATCTGCGGAACATTTTTACAGCACAACAAGATGCGTCCGGGCGAAAAGGAACCGCGCCGCGTGGAAGTGAGATCAGCCGACGACGAAGTCGGCGAGATGTTTACCTACAAAGCCGTCAACAGCTTCGCGCATCAGAAGGCGCAAGGCACGGGTCTACTGGAAGATAAGCTCAAAGGCAATTGGCCGGAATTCGCTTCGATTCCACAATCCGTTGTGCCGGGCGCGATGAGCGGCGCGCTGGAACTTGAGGCTTCACCGGAAGAGGTGATCTTGCTGCTATTCCTGACGGTTGGTTGCGCGATCTTTCTGCTGCGCCCGCGAACATATCAGGACAAAGCGCAATACTGCGTTGTCGTGCCTGATATTATTGACCTGCAAGCTTACGCTCGCGCCATTCAGCGCATTGCCACAGCAGGGACGACGATCAAGCGATTCAGTAACACCTATCTCGGCCGGGTAGTGGGCGGAGCGGAGGAGGCTGCCTTACGGTTCTTGATTGATCTTCACGCAGGTGATCTCACCAGCGAACGCAGTGTAACAGGTTGCCTGGCCGTTGCGATGGGCAAAGTGTCCTGGGACGCGAATCAGATCAATCGCAGTTTCATCGTCAAACTCAAGGGCGAATACCCGGAACTTGGCATCTTTCAAGCTGCCAATCAGTATCTCGGCAAAACCAGGATCATCAAGTCAAAAAAAGGCGAAGGCTATGCAATTCCGGCCAGCCCTGTGCCGGAACTAGTGGCTGCCAATCTCGCTGCTGAGCGGCACTGGTGTGCCAATTTCAAGTCACTGGTCGGTGACAAGAAGGATTTTGAACGAATGAAATTTTCACAAGGAGGTCTAAGAGCAATGAAAAAAGCAATCAAGGATGCGGACGATCAAGCGATCATCCGCTCTTTTCAAGAGGCATGGAAAAGAACGATGGCGGCGCTAGGCGAACGCGCCCGGCGCGATGGATTAGACTTTGGCAGGCTGATTGAGGTGGAAAGAGAGCGTACGCGCAACGCCATCCTGCGAACCAAAACTGCCGAAGCGTTGGCTTCTTGGTTTTTACGGTTCTGCGCCGATGCGACCAAAGGCGCGGCTCTCGCAGCGATCCGCGAAGATGCTCAACGCATTCAAAAGTTCATCTTCAATCAACGCAACTTTGACCGTTTCCAAAACCTTTGTCTCTTCGCGCTGGTCAGCTACGCGAGCGACGAATCCAATTCAGCGAATGGAGGTAATCAATAGTTATGGCTACGAACTACATTTACGGAACGATTCTTACAAGTGAAGCTGTTGCAGCCAACAATCGCGGCGACAACATAGGCAATACGACGACTTTGCAGAAGGTTTTTCATCAGGACGACCTCCACACGAGCGTCTCGGCGGAATCGATTCGCTTTGCTGTTCGCTACCGGTTCCAACTCGAAGGTCTGAGCGTTAACCGATCTTATGATTCGGATGCTGGCAAGCTTTATTTCGAGGACGAGAAGCGCGCTAAGTGGAATCCCAATGACGAGGTTTTTATTGACGACGACTTGATGGGGTTTATGGATGCCGCTGCCGCGCAACAGGAGCGCGAGGAAGAAGAAGGTGAAACCGAGGAAGTCGCGCCCAAGAAGAGGACCAGAGCGAAAGGCAAGACGACAAAGCGGCAAAGCCCATTGGCTATTGGTCGCGCTGTTTCATTGCGTCCGTATCGCGGTGAGCTTTCGTTCAACGCTGTCAGCGGAGAGAAGGAGAAAGGCAAGCTGTCGCTTTACAACGCTGAGATGCACACGACGGAATATCAGTACAGCTTCGGACTCAATCTGAACGATGTCGTTAAAAAAGAGAACATCGGCCACCTGATTGACGCCATCGTTGATCCGCCACCAGTAGCAGGCAATCACTCGCGGTTCGCTTACGACTTCTCTCCTTCTTCGGTTGTGCTGCGAGTCACCAATGCGCATTCGTCGAAGATTCAGAACTGTTTTGAGCATAATGAAGAGACTCGCGGCTACACGGTCGCGCGTTTGATTCATCGCGTGGAGAGCGGCGATATCCCGGCGGGCGAATTGATAATCGGCGGCGAACTGGCGACAACTGAAGAAGGCAAGAAACTGGCGCAACTCGGCGCAACCGTACTGCCGGGAGTTAAAGCCGCTGCCGATGAAGCGCGCAAACGGATCATTGATCTCGGCGGCGATTTTGCTGCTGTTCAAGCCAAGTGACTGCCGAAGGAGGAACGCAGCCGTGATCACACTTCACATCGAAGTCCCCTACGCCAGCTTTCGCAAATCGTACGCGCGGTCGTTTGCCGAAAGCTATCCATTGCCTCCGCCAGCGACGGTTTACGGAATGCTGCTCTCGCTAGTCGGCGAAAAATTCAGGAGCAAGCACGAGGGGGTACGCTTGGCGTTCGCCTACAAGCGCCTCCCGCAAATCGCCACAACGCTGCGGAAACTGAGCCGCTACAAGTACGGCGTGCCTGCCAAGCAATCGAAGCTGGGTAATGCGCCTGACTTTATCGAAACACTCTGCGACATCGAATTTCTTTGCTGGGTTGATTCCTCGAAGGAAAAGCAGGATGCCGACACGCTCGAAGCTCGCATTGTCACAGCCATCCAAAGACCAGACAAAGTGGACCGTTATGGCCTGCTTTGCCTGGGGTTGAGCGATGACGCAGTTAATGATGTGAGCCTGTGTCGCAACGTTGAAGACCAATGGCATCGGCTACTGCCCAGCATTGGTGGCTCAATTGAACTGCCGATTTGGGTAGATCACGTTGGTTCGGCAAAGACACGCTGGAATCGTTATCGGTTGGAGTCTGAGGCTGCAAGTCTTAATACAAATCCGGGTAACGACGACTGGGAGTGGACTGAGATCATCGCTCCATAGTCACCAGATGATTCGCACAGAGTAAGCCGCAAACGCCGGATCGGCGCTGACCAGCAGAAAGTTTTCAGTAATTGCCTGAGTGATCAGCAGGCGGTCGAATGGGTCTTTGTGGTGAGAAGGCAATTGGCTGAGAGCGTAGATGTGGACAGGCTCTATCGGCAGCAGTCGGAGTCCGTTGATTCTCTGTTGATCTTCGATCAGTTGCGACAGCGGCAGGTTGAAATGCAGTTTGCCCAACTGCATTTTGAGCTGCATCTCCCAGAGGCTGGCGATGCTCAGCAACAGTTGGTTTTGCGGATCCTGCATTACGGCGAGCGCAAGGGCTGAAAGGCTGGCTTTTTGAATTGTCCACCAGATAAAGGTGTGGGTATCGAGAAGTAGTTTCATACGCGCCCAGCCCAGAATTCATCGGGCAGTGGTTCGTCGAAATCTTCACTCACCCAGCCTTGCCCATCGTGCAGACCGGCGATTCGTTGTTCGGATTGCTGGGGGATGGGCGACAGGCGAGCTAACGCTTTGCCATTGACTTCGATCACGATTTCGTCGCCGCCTGCGATCAGCGCCAGCAGGTCTGCAATAGTCGGAGGCAACTGTTTGATATCCATACTTCTGGTTTGCATAGCGGCATTTTAGCCCAGTTCTCCATGAGCGGGCAATCTGGCAGTCGACGGTTTCCGCTCCTTTCATCGGCCTTCGGGAGGATCAGAGATGAATTCATCGAACACATCTTTTTTAGCTGTCCACTCACTCCACGCGCTCGCCTACTGCGAACGCCTCTTCTACCTGGAAAACGTAGAGAACCTGCGTGTCGCCGATGAGCGTGTCTTTGCCGGCCGGCGGTTGCACGTCGAGATCGAGCGCAACGAAGACGAGGGCGAATGGCTGACATTGCAGCTTGAAAGTCAGAAGTGGGGCATCGCCGGCAAGGTGGATTGCGTCAGGCGGCGCGACGGGCGCTTGATTCCTTACGAGCACAAACGCGGGCGGGCGGCACGGGGGATGGATGGCGAGGCCGCACCGTGGTGGAGTGACAAGCTTCAGCTCTTCGCATACGCCGCGCTGATCGAAGAGCATTCGGGGCAGGCCATCACCGAAGGCCGCATTCGTTACCACGCAGACAACACTACTGTCCGTGTGGAGATCGACGACGACGCCTGGCGGTTGCTGGCCGAGGCGATTGCGCGGGCGCGCGAGTTGCAGGCTTCGGTCATTCGTCCGCCGGTGGCCGCGAATGAAAAGCTCTGCGCCAAATGCTCGCTTGCGCCGGTTTGTCTCCCTGAAGAGGCTCGATTGGGAGTGCGGGAGAGCGGTGGAGCGGTGGAGCAGCGGAGTGGGATACGAGGCGACAGGGAAACATTGCAATCCACAACCCGCAGTCCGCGATCCGCAATCCGCCTGTTTCCGGCTGATGAGGATCGGCAGGCTCTCCACGTGATGACGCAGGGGGCGCGGATCGGGCGCAAGGGCGACAGAATTGAAGTTACGCCGCCCGCAGGCTCCGATGATATTCCGATGCTCTATCCGGTACACGAGATCGGACAGGTGGTGTTGCACGGGTTTGCCCAAATCACCACACAGGCGCTCGGCTTTTGCTCGCAGAACGAGATCGCCGTGCACTGGCTGACAAACGGTGGCAAGTATTTGGGTGCATGGTCTGCGGGCGCAGGGTCAGTGCAGCGGCGTATCAGGCAATATAAGGCTATGACCGATGCGGCTTTTTGTTTGTCGCTGGCCAAACGGCTGGCCGAAGCTCGCGTGCGCGGCCAGTTGAGCCATTTGCTGCGCGCGAGTCGAGATGCGGGGCGAGGCCGGGTCGAAGCGGTTGTGGGGGCCATTGCCGCGATCCGACGGTTGTTGGGGCCTATGTCGCGCGCGCGGAGCATCCACAGTCTGCGTGGCTACGAAGGCAGTGTGGGTGCACAATATTTCAAGGCCTTGCCGCACGTGATCACCGAAGAAGCTGGCGAAGCGATGAAACCCGACGGGCGCAATCGCCGCCCGCCGCGCGATCGCGCGAATGCGTTGCTCTCGTTCGGTTATGCGTTGTTGCAGCGCGATGTATTGAATGCGATTCTGGTAGTCGGGCTAGACCCCAGCCTGGGGTTTTATCATCAGCCGCGTTCGCAAGCACATCCGCTCGCGCTGGATTTAATGGAATTATTCCGAGTGCCATTGGTTGATCTGCCGGTCGTGGCTTCGATCAATCGGCGTCAGTGGGATGAAGACGAAGATTTTCAAATTGCGGGTAAGCAAGTATGGCTGTCTGAGAGCGGTAAGAAGAAGTTGATCGCGATTTACGAGCGCCGCAAATCGGATCAATGGAAGCATCCAGTGATTGGGTATTCTCTCTCCTATTCGCGGTTGATAGAACTGGAAGTCAGATTGTTGGAGAAGGAATGGATGGGCGAAGGAGGGCTATTTGCCAGATTCAGACTGCGCTGAGGTGGAGATATGGAAGCAAAATTCTGGTATGTAGTCTGCTATGATATCACCGAGCCCAAGCGCTGGCGAAAGGTTTACAAACTACTGAACGGATATGGTCGGCGGTTGCAATACAGCATCTTCCGCTGCCGATTGACGGTGCGAGGGATGGAAAAGCTGCGATGGGAATTGGAAAAGTTACTCACCAGCGAGGACCGGTTGTTGATTCTGACTTTGTGCGAGGGGTGCGAACACCGCACGGCAACGCACAACCGCCCGGAATCATGGACAGTAGAGTCAAAATCATTCGAGATCATCTGAAAACCATACGCAAGCATCTGAGTTTGTGTCCGACGGAGAGGTAGGAAATGGCTAGAAACAATCTGTGTTTGGAAGGATTTAGCTCGAATGAAGTGAGCGCTGGGCGCTTGCGTGAACTGCAATGGCTTTTCCGACATAGCGAAAGAGGTGAAGAGACGTTATCGGTTGTGGCGCGAACTGCCGAATGGCCGTGCAAAGGAGGTGATACTCGCAAACAAGCTTGCAAAACTATGCATTTCTGTGGGTTTAGGTGCGCGCGGTGATTTTTCCTGTGATGCCGGAAGGCGTTGAGCAC